>CAXTPJ010000270.1:0-5253 GCA_964245855.1 uncultured Ferruginibacter sp.
ATTGACGGATGGCTTCATAGAGGCCACATTGGTGTTTTTGAAGACGGTAAATATATAAAGATCACTGACCGTAAAAAGGAATTATTCAAAACCAGTGGAGGTAAATACGTAGCGCCGCAACCGATAGAAAATAAAATGAAAGAGTCACCATTTGTAGAGCAGATGATGATTGTAGGAGCGGAGCAAAAATTTGTTGGGGCGTTAATCGTACCAAGTATGCCCAACCTGAAAGAATGGATGCGGCAAAAAAATATTCCGTTTGTAACAAATGAAGATGCGGTCCACAATCCGCAGGTGCTGTCATTATACCGTGAGCTGATCGATAGTTTCAATACTTTTTTCAATCATGTGGAACAGGTAAAGCGTTTTGAATTGTTACCCAACGAGTGGACCATCGAAAGTGGCGAACTAACGCCAACGCTTAAACTAAAAAGAAAAGTGATCATGGAAAAGTACAGGAAAGCTTATGAGCGGATCTACAATTAACCTATTTCCCTTTTTTATTTCCTTTTGATGGCGGGTAAGTTGTTTTATTAACTGGTACAGTAGCGCCACCCAATAACAGTTGCACACATTCATTCAAAATGATGTATTTATTGGCTACAAACAATTGCATTTTATCAGGCGGTAACCTCATCTCATAATTTCCTGTAGAAGCAAGCACTGCATCAAAACCAGGATTAAAATGATTGAATTGTACTATATCCATCGCCAGGTTTTTGGTGATTACCATCGAATTGAATTTACCTGAAACCGACAGCATTTCCACATCCGTTAATTCAGCAGCAGTAAGGTTGGATTGTTGCGTTAAGCCCGCAATTCCAAAACCACCGTTGCTGTATGGTGAAGGACCGGCCCCGGTTGTAACGCCACCGCCTCCTTCCATAATGTAATGCGTTGCAATAAAGCGTTTCACATAAATCCTTGATTCTTCCGGCAAATAGTATTGCAATTCCCAAAAGTTTTTGCTGCCGCTTCTTTTCATAGCGCTATAAACACGCCCTGGTCCGCCATTATAGGCAGCCATCACCAATAACCAGTCGTGCAGTTGCTTGTATAAAGTAAGCAGGTACCTGGCCGCAGCGTGGCTGCTTTTAAAATAATCCCTTCTTTCATCTAAATAAGGATTTACAGAAAGCCCAAATTGCCTTGCGGTGTAGGGCATAAATTGCCATGGACCGCCAGCGCCTTTATTGCTGGTAACAGCGGCATTCAGATTTGATTCAATAACGGCAATGTATTTTAATTCTTTAGGCAAACCATATTGCACCAATACATTTTCTATCAAGTTGAAATAAGGCTGCCCCCAATCTTTCATTTTCAATAAATATTTGGAATGCCCCTTCATGTAATCGCTGATGTACACTTCCGCATTGGGATTGATTTGCGAAGTGTATGGCAACGAAGAATTGTAGTTGGAATTGGAAAAAAGATTTTTAAAACCATATTTGGTTACCTGGCTTACGTACTGGATTTTTTCCTTTTTGGGTAAAGTCCTGGATTTAACCACTTCTTCTATTACCTCATCTTCCTTCGCAGTATCTTCTGGATTTTCAATGGTTGGAACCTGCTGAAGGTTACTGTAATGACTGGTGCCGGCAAACGCAGTTGCAAAAAAAAGCAGCACACAATATGTCAATACAATCTTTTTCATTTTTTATAAAGACACTATGCCATTTTATAGCATTGCATCAACACTTCCGATAATTGCAATAACGTTGTTTCAGCTAATTTATTTGTCATAACCTGTAAGCCGAAAGGCATGCCATTGCTGTGTTGATACAACGGAACAGAAATGCCCGGTAATCCGGTAAGGTTAGCAAAAACGGTATAAATATCAGCGATGTACATCGCTATCGGGTCGTCTGTTTTTTCACCGATGGTAAAAGCAGTGGTAGGCGCTGTTGGTAAAATGATAGCATCATAATTTTTAAAGATGTCATTCACTTTATCTACCAGCAATTGTCTAACCTGCTGTGCTTTGCTGAAATAAGCATCATAGTAACCGGCACTTAATACAAACGTTCCCAGCATGATCCTGCGTTGCACTTCTTTTCCAAAACCTTCGCTGCGGTTGAGTTTATAAAATTCATTCAGGTCTGCAAATGATTCATTTGTTTTGTGGCCATAGCGAATGCCATCAAACCGGCTCAAATTAGAGCTGGCTTCAGCCGTTGTTAAAATATAATACGCCGGAACAATATGATCTAACAAATCAAAAGGCACCGCTTCAACGGTATGCCCATCTTTTTTCAATTGATCGATAGAACCTTTGATAGCAGTTGCAATTTCTTTATCCAGGGAAGGATGATCAACTGCCGCTTCAAAATAAGCAACCCGGTATTTTTTTTCTGATCCGGTAATTTCATTGCTGTAAGACGGAACCGGTGTTTGAGATACTGTGCTGTCATAATCATCAGTGCCTGCGATTACTTCCAATGCCAATCCAACATCCGGGATGTTTTTTCCAAAAATGCCTATCTGATCAAAAGAAGATGCATAAGCTATCAATCCATATCTGGAAATTCTTCCGTAAGAAGGTTTTAATCCAACAATACCGCAAAAATCAGCAGGTTGCCGAACCGATCCGCCGGTATCACTTCCTAAACTAACCATGCAACAATCAGCCTGTACGGCCACCGCACTTCCTCCGGAAGAGCCCCCTGGAACTTTGGTTTCATCCAGCGCATTTAATACATTGCCGTAAGCAGAATTTTCATTGGTGCTGCCCATGGCAAATTCATCACAGTTGCAGGTGCCGATTATAATGGCTTCTTCATCCAGCAATTTTTGTACAGCAGTAGCGCTGTACACTGATACGAAGCCGTTCAATATTTTAGAAGCAGCAGTAACCTGGTGATCCTTATAACAAATTACATCCTTCAGTGCAACTACAACGCCATGCAGTTTACCTAATTTTCCACCGGCAATTCTTTCTGCATCCAGCAAAGCTGCTTTTTCCAAAGCCTCTTTTGCATACACTTCGGTAAATGCATTCAGGCGTTCATTTTTATTGATGTTGCCGAGAAAATAATTAACTGCTGCTACACAAGTGGTGCTGCCTTCGGTTAATTGTGCCTGGTATGCTGCAATGCTGGTAAACAAAATAAAATGGATTTAGAAACTGGTATGTATAAAATCGGCTGGAGCGATTGATAGTAACTATGCTATCATTCACTTCAGCCGAAAGGTTTTATTCGCTTAAAAAATTACTTAGGTAATTGCTGTGCTTCTTTCTGTTGCAATTGCTGTTTCAATGCCCTGATTTCTTCATCTTTGTCCTTTTCCCTCATGCCTTCTTCTATTTCACTTTTTACATTTTCTTTGGCATCTTTAAATTCCCTCATTCCCTTACCAATACCTTTCATCAGTTCAGGAATTTTTTTGCCTCCAAAAAGCAATACGATCGCCAGGATAATAAAGATCCACTCAGAACCGCCCGGCATACCAATAAGAAATATTGATAAAAATGAAGTTGTCATAATTTAAAATTTAGCAAGCAAAGATAAATTAATTATCTACTAAAAACGCCCTTGATAAAGATATTAATAAGTTGCTTAAATGTTAATTGCCAGTAGCGTTTTATCTAAGATAACGCCCACATTTGGCTTTGCCGTTGGCAGCTTCAGAAACAGTAATGCCCCTTGCGCAGGAAGATAACAATACAATTGCAGCGAAAATAATTAAGGCTGAGAAAAACGTCCGATTCATAATGGTACAAATTAAATGGTGGTGAAATAATGTTTGGGTATTTCATCGGACGAACGCAGTTAAACAACCGGCATTCCAAAAAATGCTAAGGAAAACTTAAAGCGCACAAAAAAAGCGAAAACCAACTGGTTTTCGCTTTGAATATTTTTTAAACTACTGAAATTATTTTTTTGGTTTAAGCGCAACAGCCATCCTTTTTTCCTGAATACGGGCGCTTTTACCGCTTCTTTCCCGAAGATAAAATAACCTTGCACGGCGTACTTTACCGACTTTGTTCAACACGATGCTTTCAATGTTTGGCGAAAAGAAAGGAAATAACCTTTCAACACCAACACCATCGCTCATTTTACGAACGGTAAAAGTAGCGGTAGAACCAACACCCTGGCGTTTGATCACATCACCTTTAAAGCTCTGGATACGCTCTTTTGTTCCTTCTACAATTTTATAGTTAACAGTTATATTGTCACCAGCCTTAAAAGAAGGCAAAGTTGGCTTAGCTGTCAGTTGTTCGTGTACAAATTCTACTGCATTCATATTCTTATTTTTTTATCGGGAGGCGAAGGTAAGGAAAATGTTGAAAATTCCAAGTGTAATATGGAAAGTTTTCCAAAAAAAAGCTACAGGCTATTGACCTGTAGCTTAATAATAGTACAAAATTATTTTATCGGGCGATGTTTACAGCTCTTTTTTCCCTGATCACCGTTACTTTAATCTGTCCCGGGAAGGTCATTTCAGTCTGTATTTTCTGCGCAATTTCAAAACTTAGCTTATCGCTTTCTGCATCGCTCACTTTATCTGATTCCACAATTACCCTTAACTCACGGCCAGCCTGGATAGCGTATGCCTTTTCAACACCCTGGTAAGCCTGGGCAAGGTTTTCCAGGTCTTTAATACGCTGAATATATTGCTGCATGATCTCACGCCTTGCCCCCGGCCTTGCACCGCTGATGGCATCACAAGCCTGAATGATAGGAGAAATTACGTACTGCATTTCCATTTCATCGTGGTGGGCGCCAATGGCATTTACAACCGCCGGGTTTTCACCATATTTTTCAGCCAGTTTAGCGCCTAACAAGGCGTGGCTCAATTCGGTTTCTTCATCCGGTACTTTACCAATATCGTGTAATAAACCGGCACGTTTTGCCAACTTTGGGTTCATACCTAACTCTGCTGCCATAATTGCGCAAAGATTGGCTGTTTCCCGGCTGTGCATCAGCAGGTTTTGCCCGTAGGAAGAACGGAAGCGCATACGGCCTACCATTCTGATCAATTCTTTATGTAAACCATGTACGCCCAACTCCATTGCCGTACGTTCACCAATTTCCATTACCTGGTCATCCAACTGGCGCTTGGTTTTTTCCACTACTTCCTCGATACGGGCAGGGTGGATACGTCCGTCGGCGACCAAACGCTGCAACGATAAACGGGCAACTTCTCTCCTCAACGGATCAAAAGATGATAATACAATTGCTTCCGGCGTATCATCCACTACCAAATCAACACCGGTAGCGGCTTCAATCGCCCTGATATTACGGCCTTCAC
>CAXTPJ010000271.1:0-5253 GCA_964245855.1 uncultured Ferruginibacter sp.
GTGATATCCGTGAAGCCTTCCTTGTGTACAATGCCCTGCTGAATTTAGAACGCCAACTGGCCTTTGAACCGCTTAACCTGGTGCGTGACTTCAATGGTTGGGATAGCGATATTGTTTTCCGTGTCCGTGACACAGTTTTAACAACCCTGGATAAAAACTCCGGTACAAAAAAAGTTCTTAGCTGATGCTTTTCAAAACATCCATCAATCTAAAAACATACGCCCAGCTAACTGGAGATTTCAACTTCGATAGCGTAAAAACCACTATACAAAAAGTAGAAGATGATTACCTGGTGCCAATCCTGGGCATTGAGCAGTATGAAGAACTCAATGAAGCTTTTGCCACCGGTGAAAATTCATTAAATGATGCTTTAGCAGCCTTGTTGGAACGATGCCGGCAGGTTGTTGGGCCCTATGTCTGTGTGCATTTTACGCCAAAGGCAGATGTACAAGTGGGCGACGGTGGATCCAGGCGGACTGAAACGGCCAATGTAAAGACTGCTTTTCAATATCAAACCACCGCTTTTATTGATGAGAACAGGCGTGAAGGCGAGAGATGCCAGGAAAAACTGTTGAATTTCCTTGAATTGAATAAAGCAGATTATTTAAAGTGGGTAGAGAGTGATCAGTTCAAAAAATATCGAAGCCAGTTTATAAAAACAGGTAGCGAATTCAATGAGTTTTTTAGTTCGGCATCACCATTCCGGAATTACTGGGCGATGCGTCCAAAAATGGAAATGGTAGAACTGCTTACCATTAAAAAATTCTTAGGTGCTGAATTGTTTAATGAGTTGAAAACAAAAGACACCCGTGAGCAGGATTTTTCTGACACTGAAAAGGATCTGCTCTATTATATCCGGTTGGTAATTGCTTACACCACCGTGGCAGCGGCCATTCCATTTTTAAATGTACGCATTGATGCAAATGGCATAACAGTGATGAGCATTGCTTTTACCAGCAATGACGAATTATCAAAGCGCAATGCCGCCGATTCCAAATCAATTGATATGCTGATCAACAGCTGCACCAATTCGGCCAGGCAATGGCTAGCTGAAGCGGAAGATCACATCAGAAAAAATGCAACTGATTTCGCTTCCTGGAAAGGATTTCAAACAAGCATCAATACTGCCTGGTCTTCATTGAATGAAGGCCGCAAAGGCGGCACTTTCGGACTATAAAATTTTATATAATGGCTTTAGAACTTGAACCAAAAAAGGGAAATGAAATTGACCCATTGAGTGAGTTATCTGCTAACACACTAGTGATACTTTCTGATACAACCAGTGGCCGGTATTACAAATACCCGCTCCCTGAATTCCTTTCCTTTTTCAGTAAAGAATTTGTTGCTTTTACTGATCAGGACACCATCGAAGTATCACTGGACAATTTGCGAAAATTGAAATTTGGTAACGCCCTGGTGATCACTGCAGAAATACTTACAGCTGGGGATGTCTACCGTCAGGTACCGGTAGAAATTCAGGTCGACAGCATTACAAACCCAACATTGTACACCGTTAAAATCGGCGGCATTGCCACCGGCAGATTGATCATAAGTTAAACAACACACCCAATGAAAAAATTATTATCCGTACTCTTCCTGTCCATGGTATGCCTGGTTTCAATCAGCCAAAAAAATTCAGGCTTTCTTTATTACGACACCGTTTACGTCCTTAAAAATTTTGGCAATGCTGAATTAGTAATTAAGAATGGAACCCGCACTACTAAAGGCTTTTTATTCAATACCGGTGATGGCCGCACCATTTTTAAAAGAGGCGCTGAAAAATTAAATGATAGTACCTGGCTTGTTGGCGATGATACGCTGATCATCCCGGCTACACCAACATTTGGCGCAACCTGGCCAATCCGGATTGATGAAAACCAAAATCTTTATTTGGCTCCAACCTGGGTTGATAGTGCAATGGCCATGGGAAGCGGCAGCACACCTCAATCATTACAAGACGTAACTGATATAGGCGATGTCACTGATCATGACATAAAAGTTAATTCATTAAAAATTCCCAGTGCTTACAATGGTATTGACTTGAACATGAGTGGCAACTCATTTGATTTCCCTTACACCTTTCTATTTAAAGTGGGAACTGCATGGGCTTCTTTGGCTTCACAGATTCTATTCGTTCATAATGGAACAAATTATTCAAAAATTACTGCGACAGGTATCTCAGCCACCCGAGAATTCCGGTTACCCAATACCACAGGCACTGGACTGGTAGGGATCAAATTGAATGGAAATACTTATGAGAACTTTTATGATGGAATTGCCGACTTAGGATATTTAGATGGTGGCGCTGGTGATACAACACAGTTTCAATCGTTGCGTGATACTGCAGCCGCGATCAGAGACCAGGTAAACATCAACACATCTGATATTGCCGGCAAACAAGCTGCACTCATCAGCGGCATCAACGTAAAAACCATCAACAGTAATTCTTTGCTTGCCGGCGGCGATATGTTGCTGCCCACATTTACTAATCTCCGGGATAGCTTACAGATACAACGGGACACTGCTTTAGCAATCAGATCTCAAACCAATAGCAATACTGGAGCAATTGCAGGAAAACAGGCAACACTTGTTAGTGGTATTAATCTGAAAAGCATCAACAGCAATTCTTTACTAGCTGGTGGTGATCTGTTATTGCCGACTTTCAACAATCTCCGGGATAGCTTACAAATACTTCGGGACAGTGTAAAGAAATATATTCTAAGAATTGACTCATTACCTGGTGGCGGGGGTATGCTGTACATCCATGGAGATGGCACAAAGGATACAGCCTATACTAATGGAACTCCTGACATTGCTACCAGGGCAGCGTACTTAGGATACAAACAGTATTCAGCCTTCCTGAATCAAACCGGAACAAATGCTCCTGTTGCCAGCAGTATTGATGATATGCTTGGTGGCGCCGTATGGGCACGCACAGGCGTAGGGACATACACACTTACTAAAACCGGTGCTTTCATCTTAACAAAAACGATTCCTTACACTGCAGGCCTGGTGTATGATTTCAACGGTAATACCTATATTCTTCAGCACACCAACATCAATGTGATGACGCTGACAACTTATGCTGCGGCTGACCCACTCACACCTGCCGATGGCGTCCTTTCAAACTTCGATTTTTTAATAAAAGTTAAAAATTAATTATGCGACTGCTAATATTTTTCATGTTGTTTTCAAATGTTGTTTCAGCACAGTTTGTCAATGACTTCAATGGTAAAAATAGAGAACTGACACTTTTCAATTTACCTGATACCATTGCATTTAGAAGTGATAGCACAATCTCCAGCGGGCAATTAATTGACAAATCCGGTAATGGCCGTCACGCAAATATCACAAGAAATCTAATCACCGACAGCAGCGCCGAAAACGGCAACACCTTGGTGATGTGGAACGGTGGTACCGTAAGTAACAGCACTGATGTTGCCCATACCGGAAGCAAGTCATACAAATATACTACAACCAGCGCCGCAACTATAAACGGAATGCGATACCAATTTTTTCGGATCATCGGCGGCGAAACCGTAAATTTTTCTATTTGGATTTACCGGGCAACCGCCGCCACTTTAAACCTGCAGGTGTTGAATGGCAATGGGAGTACAGCATACCAGGCACTTAGTATCAGCCCCACACTCAACACATGGGTAAACTATACAGGTTCGTTCACAGGCCTTACAGGTAATGCGGGAGAAATCAGGGCTTATGTGAGTTCAGGCAGCATGACTTATTATTTTGATGACCTCAGCGTTTGGATAACCGGAAAACCAAACGTTGGTTGCTATATGGCCAATGATTCCACACTGAAAAAAATTGACGCCAGCAATCAACTCTTTACCATAGCGGGTGTTCCTAAAACATTTCGTACTGATATTGGAAGCCCGGCTTTTTTCAATCAAAAAATATTTGTTCGGGGATATCTGCAATACCTTTTTCTCACTGCTGTACCCAATGCCAGGTCTTATGCTGTACTGGAGAAAAGATATTCAAACAGTGATCATTTTTTTAACTCCTGCGAAAATGTAAAGACGGTAAAAAATACCGGTGGTGATTTTACGACAGTAGCAGCGGCCATGGCATCTATTTCAGACAATGCAATCAATAACCGGTACAGGATTGAAGTGTACGATAATCAAACTGCATCAACCGGAAGCGACTATACGCAAACTGTTTCCCCTTACAAGTGCTTTATCCATTTTAACAAACACTATGTATACCTTGATGGAATTGGCAATAACAGAACCATTACTGCCACACTCCCAGACAGCGTATCCGATGCAACTGCAGACAGTTTTGAACTAGCCGCCGTTAATGCTACAACCGGCGCCAGGAACTTGACCTTTATTAAAAATAATGGTCGCTATACCTTTCATATAGATGGGGCAAATTCCGGCACCTCAGTATTTTTTTACAAATGCACCGTAAACAATACCGGCGTACAGGGTATAACAAATTATAGGACAGCTAATGGCCTAACGCAGTACAATTCTGCCAGTGGAGCACATGCCTTTGGTTGTGCACTTAAGAACGATGAATTTTTTGTTGTAAAAAATTGCAGCGTTTCAGCAATTAGTGCATTTTTTATTCACTCCGGCCAGACATCAAACAATACCGCAAAACTTATCCTTTTGGATAATTATTTTGAGGCGAAAAATTACTATCATCCAGTTGCCAACCCTACCAGCGCTGTATTGTCGTCCGTGCTGCTAACTTCTAACAATAGCCAATTCAATCATATTGCATGGTTATTAAACAACCGTTATAATTCCTACGTACAAAACGACTGTGTTAATCTTAATTCGTCAACAACAACATGGCAAATGCGTGATTGGTCGGTTTACACTTATAAAAATTTCCCGACTTCTTACAATGTGAATTTCAACTCTAACACACTTTCTTCCGGCAGCTTGCGTATCACCGGCAGTTCAGGTCCTGTTGTAATTACCGGAGGTACAGCGCAAAGTTTAATTATTCCCACCCCGGATTACGATAACACAGCCTTTACAGCTACCGGAAAGTTGGAATTGGGTGAATGGCCAGGTGTGGCAACTTTAAAACTCGGCGCCCGCCTCGGAGATTGCAGCAGTGTAAATAAGACTTTAACCATGACCATCAATGGCGTTGGAAAAACGGTGACGTTCAACCAAAATTTTACATCACAGTCAAATTCCACTATCCTATCCTTCATCACTTCAGCGCTGTCCGGAAGTGGAGTTGCTTCTCTCTACCAGCGTGCCAACG
>CAXTPJ010000272.1:0-5250 GCA_964245855.1 uncultured Ferruginibacter sp.
TTTTATACTCATTTTTTTCAATGGTGTAAACAGGGTTTCCGTATTTGGATACGTAGGTATTAACCGGGTTGTAAAATCCATAGTTGCCATTGCCATCTTTTATCTGGTTGGTAAAGCGGTTGCCGCTATCCAGTGTTGGAGGTAGCTGGGCCAACTGTACCAGGTTACCGGTACCAAAAGGATTGCTGGAGGTTTGATAGCTGTATTTGGCGCTGGTAGATGATCTCAACCATTTGGTAGGTTGTGCATCCAGGTTAACGCCCAACGTCAATCTTTTAAAAAATGATCCCAGCACAATACCTTTTTGATCATAGTAACCAACAGTGGTAGCCAATTGAACTTTTTCGCCGCCACCACGAATACCAAGACTATAATTTTGCGTAAGGCTGTTGCGATAGACTGCTTTCTGCCAATCAACATTGGTAAGTGCTGAAGGGGTTCTCCAAATAGGCAACTCATTAAAATTGCCTGTTACATCTGCATCAGCCACTTCATTGGCCAGCGTAGCCCATTGCTGCGCATTCAACAGTTTATATTGCCTGGGAGAACTTTGAAAAGCATTGAAGGCATCAAGGCTAACCTGTGTAGTACCCTTTTTACCTTTTTTAGTGGTGATCATTACAACACCATTGGCGGCACGAACACCATAAATTGCTGTAGCAGATGCATCTTTTAAAACATCAATGCTGGCAATTTCATTTGGGTTGATATTATTGACACCGTCTGTTACAGGATAACCATCAATTACATACAAGGGCAGGTTACCACTTGTACCCGGGCTACCGACGCCCCTGATCAACACGCTGACATTTGCGCCGGGCGCCCCATCGTTGTTGGTAATTTGTACACCGGCCGCACGGCCCTGTAAAGCCTGGTCAAGACTAGTTACGGGTACTTTTTCAATGGTTGCTGCATTGATGCTGCTTACAGCGCCCGATACATCTTTTTTCTTTGAAGTACCGTAACCAATTACTACTACTTCATTTAAAGAGGTAGATGTTTGATTCAATGATACAGAGACGTCTGTTTTTCCGGCAGTAGATAATTCAAGTGTTTCAAAGCCAACGGCAGTAATGACAAGTACACTTTTTTCATCAGGAACGTTGATTTTGTAAGTCCCGGATGCATCGGTTTGTGTTGCCGTAGATGATCCTTTTACGGTGACTGTAGCACCGGAAACCGGGCGGTTATCAGTGCCGCCGGCTATTTTACCCACAACAGTTTTTTGAGCATTTACACTAAAACTGAAGAGGGCAAAAAAAAGTGCGAGCATGCAGCCTTTAGCAGGCAGGGGAAGTTTTTGGGGCATAAGCAATATGTTAGGTAGTTATAAAATGAAAAATAAAATTAGCTTTAAGTGCAGATTTTTTTTAATGGATTTAGAGCGTTTTATAATACTATTTTAACTAAAAGTGTACTAATGACAGTTTAAATCGCAAACGTTTGTTGAAATCATTAAAAATAGTTGTTATTGTAAAGAAAAAAGGGAGTAAAAATTTTACTGGAGAGACGATGTAATACGATTGATTATTTCAATGCAGGCCCTGCTGTTATGATACGGGCATTTCCATATACCTGCTTTGTCTTGCAACTGCATGATGCTGCCATCTTCATTTCGCCCCCAGTACCATTCACCGTATTGCGGATCGAGGATACTATTTTTTACATAATTCCATGACTGAACTGATTGCTGCAGGTATTGATCATTTTGGCTGATTTGAAAGGCGTTAAAAAAGCCTACCATTGCTTCAGCCTGCACCCACCAATGCTTTTCTTTAATAGAGTGGTTGATAGCCGGTTCAAATTCATAGTTCAACCCGCCACCGGCTGCCAATCCTTCTGCTACAGCATTGGTTATGTTGATAGCAGCCTTTTTCATAGTGTCAATCATTGCTGTATCATGAATTGCTTCTGCAGCTTCCAATAGAAGCCAAGCTGCTTCGATATCATGCCCGTAGGAAACAGTATCGGCTTTTACATTCCAGTGTTCATCAAAAAACAAGATAAGGTGATGGTTTTCATTGTTGATGATATGGTTGGTAAAATTATTCAGAAGCGATATGATCTTTTCCTTTAAGACTGCATCCGGCCATATCCTGTATAAAGCTGTGTACGCTTCCAGTATGTGCAGATGCGTGTTCATCGTTTTTTTTTCATTGGCGTCTTTTGCACTGAGCCGAATGTCTTCCATTGGCGACCAATCCCTGGCAAAGGCATCCAGGTAGCCGCTGTATTGTGGATCGTAGCTGTATTTTTCTATTGTATGAAACAATTCAATTGCAGTTGCTTTTGCAGTTGCATCATTACTTGCGGCAAAATAAGCGCTGCAACCATACACAGCAAATGCCAATGCATACACCTGCTTTTTGGTATCCAATGGTTGGCCAGTGGCGCTAACCGACCAGTAAACACCGCCCTGCACCTGGTCGATAAAATGATCGCTGATATACCGGTATGCCGTTGCCGCCATTTGCAGGCAGGCGTAATTGTTAGTAAGCGAATATGCAGAAGAAAATGACCAAAGGATCCGGCTGTTGAGAACAGATCCTTTGGGTGAACCGTATTGCGGAATATTGTTTTCATCGATGCTTCCGATGAACCCGCCATTTTTATTATCGGGCGTGTTGTTGATCCAATAGGATAGAATGGAAGATAGTTCTGCTTCCATTTCGGTTTTGTATTTGTTTAATAAAATAGTATGGTTTGATGCCATTTGTGATATAAGAATTTCGTTTTTGTATGCACTTAAAAAGAAGGTGTTACCGAATTGAATGCAGTAAGATAAAAACCTTTATCTCCTAAAGTTTCTGTAAATGCACATAACATCCTAACATTAACTTTCGCCTCCACAGCCGGTCCCGAATGCTCTCGGGATTATTGGAACGGTGCTGCATTTGCTTATTTGTAAAAAAATTTGCTTCGCATTTTTTATAATCATGCCTTTGGCATGACCGAACCAAATGAGGCACCTTATCCAATAACTGGTAAGAGTCAAAACAATATGACAAAAGCAAATACATTCTAAACGTAATTATAACACTTGCTTTCTCTATCAGAACAGAAATATTTTTTTGCCAGATTACTGCTATGTACTACTAAACCTCAGCCGCCATAAAAAACTACTGCACAAGTGTGCGACGCAACGATGTTTAATAGTATTCCCGAAGCTGGTATCAAAATAATAATCGACAATTTAAACTCATTTACCAATTTGTGTAATTCGTTTCAATTAGTGTAACCGTAATTACTTCCCTATCATGCAAGCACTTTTGCCTGTTGGTTATTTGCAATAATGGCGTTGATGGTTTGTACTGATGCAGCGGAGGTCAATCCATCTTCGGGTGTGTTCATTACATAATCTACCAACCGTTCTACCGAAGAAATGGCCACATGCATCCTGGTATCGGAAGAGGCGTAATAAATAAATACGGTGCCATCCGCTTCACTGATCCAGCCATTACTGAATACTACGTTCGACACATCCCCTACCCTTTCATCACCTTCCGGCGCAATAAAATATCCGCCCGGTTTGTATGTTACTTTAGTGATATCCTGCAGGTCGGTCATGAACATGTACAACACGTAACGCAGTCCTGCAGCGGTGTTGCGTACGCCATGCGCCAGGTGCAACCAGCCATGATCTGTCTTGATTGGTGCAGGCCCCTGCCCGTTTTTCATTTCTGCAATGGTATGGTACACCCTTGGATCGATCACTTCTTCTTTTTCAATGATGGCATTGGTAATATCTTTTGCCAAACCAAAACCGATGCCGCCACCTTTACCGGCTTCAATAAAACTATCCTGCGGCCGGGTGTAAAAAGCATATTCACCATTTACAAATTCAGGGTGCAGCACTACATTGCGTTGTTGTGCAGACGGTGTTTTTAAATCGGGCAGGCGCTCCCAGTCAACCAGGTTTTTTGTACGGGCAATACCGCATTGTGCAATGGCCGAAGATTCATCGCCTGGCTGTGCAGCAGGGTCTTTTCGTTCAGTACAAAACAAGCCATATATCCAGCCATCTTCATGCTGTACGAGGCGGATATCATAAATGTTGGTATCGGGAATATCTGTCTCCGGCATCGCAACAGGTCTGTCCCAGAATGCAAAATTATCAATGCCGTTCTCACTTTCAGCAACAGCAAAAAAACTTTTCCTGTCACGCCCTTCTACCCTTGCTACCAAAATATATTTGCCATTGAATTTAATGGCGCCTGCATTCAAGGTTGCATTGATACCAAAGCGTTCCATTAAAAAAGGGTTGGTGTTTTCATTCAGATCGTAACGCCACGTTAAAGGTGCATGCGCCGATGTAAGTACCGGGTTTTTATAGCGTACAAAAGTACCATTGCTTTCTTCAAAGGGTTCATTGGGCGTGATCAATAACTGATGCTGACGCTCCTGTAAAAGTTGTAATCTTTTTTGAAATTCCGTTTGCATACTTAACATTTTAATTCTCCAGTTTATTCCACCAGGTTTTTTTAAGGATCAATATGATGATGATGATGATGCCAATGTTGATGAATAACGGCAGTTGCATACCCAGTATAAAATACATGGGCAACAGGGTAAAACACAACTGACCGATGATACCGACCGCTACATTGAACATATCCAGTTTAAAATTTTTATTACCGGTGAAAGACGGATCGGTTGCAATTACTTTTTCATGAACCGGTTTCCAAAATCCCCACGGTTTTACGTTCTTATAAAATGATATCAAGACTGCATCTTCTGTTGGTGGTGCTGCATACGTGCCGATGACACAACCAGTCAATGATAAAATAAACAACAGCGGCCACCAGTATAAAGGCAAGCCGGTAGTAACATAAGGCATGACCAGTGCTGCAATGATACCCACTGCCATGCCACAGAAAAAACCGTTGGCATTGAAGCGCCACCAATACCATTTTAAACAATTGGCTGCCACATAACCGCCATACAATCCACCAACGATCCATTGCAATACATCGTTTACATTGTTGGCTAAAAAACCGAAGAACACGCCGAGTATTACCACCAGTACACCAACGATGTAATTGATAGAAATGATCTTTTTATTGCTCGCCGTTGGGTTAATGTATTTTAAATAGATATCGTTTGTAATGTAGGCCTGCGCTGCATTTAACGTACCACTGAATGTGCCCATAAAAGCGCCGAGCAAACCGGTTAGCACAATGCCTAATATGCCCACCGGCAAAAAATTATTGATGGTTGCAGGCAGTATGGTTTCAAAATCTTTAAAATCTT
>CAXTPJ010000273.1:0-5249 GCA_964245855.1 uncultured Ferruginibacter sp.
GAAAGACTTTATATGATACCAATCAATTGGCGAAAGACCTGTTTGAAAAAGCCAATGAAATAGCGGGTTTCCGCATTTCCGATGTAATGTTTACCGGAACTGACGAAGACCTTAAAAAAACAAACGTAACTCAACCAGCGGTGTTCTTACACTCAGTGATCGCTTTTAAAACCATTGCCGATGCAAAACCGGAAATGGTAGCCGGGCATTCACTGGGAGAATTCAGTGCGCTGGTGGCAAATAATGTATTGAGTTTTGAAGAAGCTTTTAAGTTAGTCAACATAAGAGCGGCAGCGATGCAGAAAGCCTGCGAACTAAATCCTTCCACCATGGCTGCTGTATTGGCTTTGGCTGATGAAAAAGTAGAAGAAGTCTGTGCCAAAGTGCAAAACGAAACAGGTGAAATAGTAGTAGCAGCCAATTACAATTGTCCCGGCCAGTTGGTGATCAGCGGTTCTATCAAAGGCATTGAAATTGCCTGCGAACAAATGAAGGCGGCCGGTGCAAAAAGAGCATTGGTGTTGCCGGTTGGCGGAGCCTTTCATTCCCCATTAATGTTGCCTGCAAAAGAAGAACTGGCTGCAGCTATTGAAGCAGCGACTTTCAATACACCTTCCTGCCCCGTTTATCAAAATGTAGTGGCCAAAGCAGTTACCGATGCAGCGGAAATAAAACAAAACCTGATTGAGCAACTAACCGGTGCCGTTAGGTGGACACAAAGTGTGCAAGCCATGATCGCCGACGGAGCAATCAGGTTTACAGAAGTTGGCCCGGGCAAGGTGTTGCAGGGTTTAGTACAGAAAATTAATAAAGAGATGGTGGTGGATGGGGTGAGTTGAAAACGTTTAAGTCGTTTAATATCGTTTAAAGTTGTTGAATATTGTTTAAGATTGTTGAATATCGTTTAATAGGTTTAAAATGTTGACTGGAGCTTTTAGATTTCAGAAGTTGAAAAACTAAAAAGGTTTTAAGAATTGAGTGCAACGATTTAAACGTCTTCAACGACTTAAACCTTTAAACGACCAAACCGAAAATAAAAAACGGGATGCACAACCAATGCATCCCGTTTCATTTATAGCAATTACTACTTACAAAGTCTTCAATACATCGTTCATGCTTCTAACAGCATTAGCACTTTTGTTGAAAGCTGTCTGTTCTTTTTCATCCAGTTTAAAATCAAGGATTTTTTCCCAGCCATTTTTACCGATGATAACCGGTACACCCAGGCAAATATCAGATTGGCCATATTCGCCTTCAAGGGCAACACAGCAGGTGAACAATTTCTTTTCGTCCCTTACAATGGCTTCTACCATTGCAGCACCGGCAGCACCCGGAGCGTACCAGGCTGAAGTTCCGATCAAAGCGGTTAACGTAGCGCCGCCAACCATGGTATCTTTTACAATTTGTTCCTGCTGGTTCAAACTTAAGAAATCAGTAACCGGCGCACTGTTCCAGGTAGCCAGCCTGACCAACGGGATCATAGTGGTATCGCCATGTCCGCCCACAACCACTGCATTCAAATCAGCAGGACTGCAACCCAAATGCTGGCTTAATTGATATTTAAAACGGCTGCTATCCAGTGTGCCGCCCATTCCAATGATCCTGTTCTTTGGCAAACCGGTTGAGGTAAGCGCCAGGTAGGTCATGGTATCCATTGGGTTGCTGATAACAATGATAATAGTATCAGGAGAGTATTTTAAAATATTTTCAGCTACGCTTTTTACGATGCCTGCATTTACACCAATCAGTTCCTCCCTTGTCATGCCCGGCTTACGGGGCAAACCAGAAGTAATTACTACTACATCACTACCGGCCGTTTTGCTGTAATCGTTGGTGCTTCCAACAATTTTGGTATCAAAACCCAGCAGGGCTGCGGTTTGCATCATGTCTTGCGCCTTGCCTTCTGCAACGCCTTCTTTAATATCCAATAAAACCAATTCTGTACAAAGCTCTTTACGGGCAATGTTATCAGCACAAGTTGCACCAACTGCACCAGCGCCTACAACGGTAACTTTCATAATAAAAACGTTTTATAATTAGAAGATGAATTTTGCGGGGCAAAGGTAGCAGATTACATTGTGTGGCGAACCGCAATCGGGAAATTATTTCACGGCATCCAGGATTGCCGGGATACTGATATTGCCTACAAAAGCTTTTGCCAACGTTCCCGAAGCATCGTACACAAACATGGAAGGATACGTCCGCACCTGGTATTTTAATCCCAAAACAAAATTGGGATCCTGTCCCATAATGATGTTGTGCATGGACGCAATATTATAATCCTCGTAAAATGTTTTGATCTCACTAAAAGTTGCTCTTGAAACCATCACGATCTGCAGGCCCTTTAATTCTTCTTTATAAGCCATCAATTCTTTGGTTTCTTTCTGGCAATGGTCGCAATCTGGACTAAAGAACATCAGCACAACCGGTTTTTTCTTATTCAATTGATTATTGCCGAAAGCTGCACTGTCAGGCGCTTTGTAAATAGTAAAAATTGGAGTATGTTGTATTGATGCGATTGCGTTTGCGGTTACATCAGCCTGTGCGTTGCTGAATGCAACACTAATCAACAATAGAATAAATAGAAATATCTTTTTCAAATGATTGGTTTTACGGCAAAGCTAAACGCTTTTATTAAAACGGCTGTTAATTACCAGCTAATGCACTCTTAAAGCAGTAAATACTTTTAAAGTTTCCTGGTTATTCAAACTATTGATTTTGTTACCGGCAGTAGAAACTTTAATCAACTTCATTGGCGTCGCAACTCTTGTACTTCAGTTGTTTATTCGGCTTTTTCTTTACGGCTTACCATTTTCAATCACTTCAAATAGTTGCAGGGCATACCATACTTATTGACCGCTTATAGCTGCCATGAAAAACCAATAGCACAAGTGAGTGACACAAGGATGACGCCATGAAAAACAACTGCTGGTAACACCATCATCACCTTTTAAAATATCAAGAAAGTTGATTTAAAAGAAAACGAGTTCAAAAAGGTTTGCCTTCAAATTTCCTTATTAAGATTAGTATTGTTACTTTCGCAGCCGATTTACAATGACCGGTTACGAATTTGTAATAACGATTGTATCTAAAACAAAAAACAACACCATGGCAACTACAGCAGACATGCGCTCAGGACTGATCATTAAAGTGGATGGCAGTCTTTACACAGTGATTGAATTTGGACAAAACAAAACTGCCCGTGCCGCAGCAAAAGTGTGGGCAAAACTAAAAGGCGTGGATAACAGCCGCACCATTGAATTAACCTGGAATAGTGGTGAAACCATTTTTCCGGTAAGAGTTGAAAAGAAAGCATATCAATATTTATATAAAGATGATACCGGTTACAGCTTTATGGACATTGAAACATTTGAGCAAATCACTGTTCCTGAAGCGATGGTAGATGCGCCTAAATTTTTGAAAGACGGCCAGGAAGTACAGGTATTGATTAATGGCGAAACAGAACAGCCGATGGGCGTGGAATTGCCAGATAAGATCGTTTTATTGGTTACCTACAGCGAACCAGGCATGAGGGGTGATACAGCAACTAAAACATTGAAACCTGCTACCGTTGAAACCGGTGCGAATGTAAACGTTCCACTTTTTGTAAATGAAGGAGAACTGATCAGGGTGAATACCAAGACTGGTGAGTACGTTGAACGAGTAAAAGAATAATTGTAATTATATACACAAGTGGGCTGATTGTTGGAATTAGCCCACTTTCTATTTTTAAGCATTTTTGGCCATTTTTATTAACTTTTGGAATGTTTTTACCCAAATTCTACGCATTTTTTGCATTTTTCAATCATTTTTATTTTTGCAAATAATTGGAATTTTGATAAATCATTACCTACCTTAGCAGCCCGATTGCTAAAAAAACCTTTTAATTTCCAAACATGGACATCAAACAAATCCAGGAGCTGGTTAAGCTTATCAACAAAACCAATATTGGTGAAATTACCATCGAAGAAGAAGGCGTAAAGATTACTATCAAGCAAAAGAAAGATCCCGTTCAAAACATTGTAGCCAATGCAGGCAGTTTTTCTACACCATCGTATACTCCGGCTGCGGCAGCACCACCAACCCCGGCAGCAGCAACGCCGGTTACGGAAGCAGCACCTGCACCAAAAGCAGATAACCTGGTAACCATTAAAAGTCCAATGATCGGTACATTCTACCGCCAAAGTGGCCCGGGCAAACCAATTTTTGCCAATGTTGGTGACGATGTATCTGTAGGAAAAGTAGTATGTATTATTGAAGCCATGAAACTGTTCAATGAAATTGAAAGTGAAGTGAGCGGTAAAATCGTAAAAGTATTGGTAGAAGATGCCAGCCCCGTAGAATATGACCAGCCGTTGTTTTTGGTAGAGCCGGCTTAGTGAGCTAATGAGTTAATTTGCTGATGTGCTAATTTGCTGATGTGCTAATAATTGCTACCTGGAGTTACTACTTTTCATTCAGAAATATTATGCAGAAAGAATTAATTGAAAACAATCCAATCTTAAAGCAGACGATTGAGTTTTCGTTAATGGCTATTCGTTATTGTGAAATTTTAGATACTCAGCACAAGTTTATTATCAGCAAGCAATTATTACGTTCAGCCACTTCAATCGGCGCAAATGCAATGGAAGCTCAAAACGCAGAGAGCAAAGCAGATTTTATTCACAAAATGAAAATTGCTGCAAAAGAAGCTGACGAAAATCAGTACTGGCTTCTATTATGTCAATTTGCTGATTTATATCCTGATTGCTCAGCATTAGCAAAACAACTTGACATTGTTCAAAAAATCCTAACCTTTATATTGGGAACTGCAAAAAGAAAAACTCCGTTCAGTTACTTTTTTGAGGTTTTTTATTTTTTAACATGCTGCCTGCTTTTGTCAACCAGCACATTAGCACATCAGCACAATAGCTAATTATCGAATGTTTAAAAAAATATTGATTGCCAACCGTGGTGAGATTGCCTTGCGTGTAATACGTACCTGTAAAGAGATGGGTATTAAAACGGTAGCGGTTTACTCTACTGCAGACAAAGATAGCTTGCATGTAAAATTTGCCGATGAAGCTGTTTGTATCGGTAAACCAGCGAGTGTAGATTCTTACCTTAACATACCGCACATTATGGCAGCGGCAGAAATTACCAATGCCGATGCTATTCATCCTGGCTATGGTTTTTTTTTTTTTTTTGCTCAGTTTGCACCACTCTGTACATTGTCCGGTATGAAGTTTTTCTGGCGTCCTCCATTGATG
>CAXTPJ010000274.1:0-5225 GCA_964245855.1 uncultured Ferruginibacter sp.
AGCGGTGAAACAAAAGGAACCGGTTTTGGTGGCCAACTGATATCTTTATTAACTACCCAATTAAACGGTACCATAAAGGAAGAAATAAATGGCGGTACTACCATTTACTTTGAATTTAAAAAATTTAAAGCAGCCTGATAACGTTTACGGATACCTGATTTTAAAACAATGCAATGAAAATAATATTACTTGCCTTTTTATTGTTGACAAAAATATGTGTTGCGCAAACCGGTGCTTTGGATAGCCTGGAGGCTAAACTTGCGGTAGCCCCAAATGATGAAACAAGGCTGAACCTGCTAACTGCATTGATGAATGTATCTTTTGAAAATAACCTTAAACGGTCGCTGGATTATGCCCGCCGTGGAATACAAATGGCAGAAAAGATCAATGATATAAAAGCACAGCCGGCCTTATACGAGATGGAAGGCAGGATACACGCCAACCTGCTGCAACTGGATACAGCCATGCTTTTTTTTCATAAAGCAATGGCCGGTTACAAATCCATAGGCAATAAAAAGGGACAAGCTTCTACCTTGTTCAGGGTTGCCTGGGTGTACAAAAGAAAGCAGGAAATAGATAAAGGAATGGAGGCTGATATGAAAGCATTGAAGTTGATGGAAGATATCAATGATGTAATGGGTATTGCCAGTGCTTTGGGCAGGGTATCTGATGGATTAACACGGCAGGGAAGATTGAAAGAAGCACTTGAATATGCAGAGAAAGCCATTGCCCTTTGCAAAAAAAATAATTTGAATGAAGAATTGATGCTGGCTTATTTTAATGCAGCCAGTGCAACGATTGCCCTGGAAGATTATCCAGCCTCGCTGCAGTATTATGACAATGCGATTGCAATATGTACTTCGCTGAATTTTGGAAATATGAGGCTTAGTGATTTTACCAATGGGCGTGGCAACGCTCTTAAAAGATTGGGTCGGTTACCGGAAGCTTTAGCCGAATACAAAAAAGCCCAGGTGCTGGCACTTAAAACAAATTACACGCTGGCCATCAATACAGTAATTGCCAACTTGGGCGAGGTTTACCTGTTGATGGGAAATTATGCAGAAGCATTAAAATATCAGTTGCAAACAATAGCCAACCAGGAAAGTGCCGGCGACAATTCTAACCTCGTTGAAAATTACCTGCATGCCAGTACGATTTATGAAAAGTTGGGCAACTATCCGTTGGCGTTAGTTTATCAAAAAAAAGCATTGTTGCTCAGGGATAGCACTGCCTCCAAAGCCAGTGACCTTGCCATGTCTGAGCTGTTGACCAAGTATGAAACCGAGAAAAAACAGGCCACCATTGCAACGCAGCAGCATCAATTAAAGCAGCAGAGCAGGGTACAATGGTTAAGCATAGGTGTGGTGATTTTGTTAGGTGGCTTTTTAGTATTTGGTTTCAGGAGTTACAGGGCCAGGACAAAAGCCAACAAGCTGCTCGCTGCAAAGAATGCGGAGAACGTATTGCTATTGAAAGAAATTCATCACCGGGTAAAGAATAACCTGGAAGTAGTAAGCAGTTTGCTGGCATTGCAGTCTGCGCAAATTGATGACCCCAATACAAAGGATGCCATGCAGGAAGGCCAGAACAGGGTACAGTCGATTGGGATTGTTCACCAGAAATTATACCAGGGAGAAAACCTGGGCGCCATAGAGATGAAAGATTATTTTTTAAACCTGGGCGAAAGTATCCTTGATTCTTTTGGCGCAGCAGCAAGGGTAAACATTGAACTGGCAATGGAAAAACTGGATGTAGATATTGATACGGCAGTGCCGCTTGGTTTAATTGTAAACGAACTGCTTACCAACACCTTGAAGTATGCATTTCCCGATGGTAAAAAAGGGAAGGTGATCATTAAATTAAATAAGGCAAAAAGCGGTGTGCTGCAGTTGGAAGTATCTGACAATGGTGTTGGTAAAAGCGGCGAAATAAAAGGCACCGGTTTTGGCGGCCAACTCATAACATTACTGACAAGGCAATTGGATGGAGTAATGAAAGAAGAAGTAAATAATGGTACCCATACCTATTTTGAATTTAAGCGTGGCAGGGCTGCTTGATTTGGGTCATGGTTGATAGTTCATGGCCCCTAGTTCATAGTTAGGGCCATTTTAAGTTGTGCCTCTCTGTTTAAAGCGTTGCCATCATTACAGAAGTAAGCCTCCTTATTCCGCAATATTTTCTTCTTATTTTTTTGGATAATTATTTTCCTCATTCGGACAGTTTTAAGCTCGGTTCGTCCTTGCCGTCATTAGTTTTACCTTTTCATCCAGTAGATTTAAATGTTCTTTTGCGGCTGCTTTGAATGATCTGGTTTTTATCCAACCAGAATAGATCATACAACATAGCTGGCCTGTTGAACAAACCGATACCTGTTGATAATAACGATCCACAATCTTATGATCTGCAGGTAAAAACTGCAAATTGAATTTTACTATCTACCCAACACTATCAACGGTATTAATTAAAAAATTGGTGCCGGATGAGAACCATCAAAACCAACAACCATGCAAACAGTAGGCATAATCGGCGGTGCAGGCTTTATTGGAAGTTATATCACTAAAATTTTCCTGGAAGAAAACTACAGGGTAAAGGCATCAGTCACTGATATCAATAACAAAAGCAAATATGGGCATTTGTTTACACTCAGTAATACTAAAAACCTGGAAGTTTGTCCGCTCGATGTAAGGAATATTGATACGGTAAAAACATTCGCATCAGGTTGCGATATCATTGTACATGCTGGTACTCCGTTTATACTGGATGTAAAAGACCCGCAGACAGAATTGTTTGAGCCAACCATTAAAGGCACAGAGAATTTTTTAGAAGTGATTGCAACAACAGCCGGTATAAAAAAAGTTGTCTTTATTGCATCCGTTGCCGGATGGAATACTTCTTTTCCTTTTGCACCTGCAACCTATGCGGCCGGGCATGTGTTTACAGAAATGGACACGCCATACATAAGTGCCGGGGACCATCCTTATGCACAGGCAAAATTTTTAGCCGGCCAGGCTGTAAGAAAGTTTATTGCTGCACACCCGGAATTGCCGATGGAGATCACCAGTATTTCGCCGGTGTTTGTTATTGGCAATAGTTTGTCCGCAAGGGCAGATTCAACTTCGATGGGAATGCAATACCTTTTTAAAAATAAGATTGCTCCTGATCCTTTTGTTGAAATGCTTTTTGCCACTGATACTGCTTTTGCTTTGGTAGATGTGAGGGATGTGGCAGCGTCTGTTTTCCAGGCAGCAACAAGAAATGGATTGCATGGAAAAAATTATTTGATTTCTTCTGAAAGCTATGCAGTATCTGATATATCGCTGATGCTGAACAATGCAGCGCCGCTTAATGAAGGCGCTGTTGTGTATGACAGCAACCTGGCAAAAAAAGAACTGGGCCTTGCATTTATTGCGGCCAAAGAAACATTGAATCATTGTGTATAATATAAGGTTGGCCGCCGACTTTATTAAGACATCTATAAAATAAAAAAGATAAAATGAAAAGTCCATTCAATTTGACAAAACAAGTAAAATCAGTTGCCATCATTACCTCCCTGTTTATTATTGCCCAGAGTTGTAACCAGCCAAAAACAGCACCTGTTGTGCAGGCAGAAACTGCCAGGCCGGTAAGTGAAAAGCCTGAGTACTTTCAGTTGCGCCCTGCATTTGAAAAAGAATATGGATATACCCACGCTGTAAAAATTGGTAAGGATATTAAGGTATCCGGCGCCGTTAGTATGGATGAAAAAGGTACATTGATTGGAGCAGGAAATATGGATCTGCAGATGAAGAATTGTTACAGCGACCTGGAAAAAATATTAAAACATTACGGTTGCACTTTTGATGACGTGGTAGTGGAAAATGTTTTTACTACCAGTATGGCCGACTTTATGAAGTATGCTGTCTATCGTAACAGCATTTATAAAAAGCAATTTCCAACAGGTAGCTGGCTGGAAGTAAAAGGACTGGCGTTGCCACAACAATTGATCGAGATCGAACTGGAGGCACACATTTCAAAATAAGCTTGCACCAATCATTTGCCAGTGATAAATCTTTAAGCATTCAAAAAACATTTGTATGAACCATGCCGAAGCCGTCAAAAGTATTCCACTGCAAAAAAGTTACGAGACGTTGAAACTGTTGCCGATCACTAAAAAAACAATCTGGCGAAAGCTGGCAGTTACGTTGCAGGATGAAACCCGTTTTATTTCATTTGAAGATATTGTGTATTGTAAGAGTACCAGTAATTATACCACCATCTTTACGCATGATAACAAGTCGTATCTCTGTTGTAAAACACTGAAAGAGATAGCTTCCAAATTGCCGGAAGAATTATTTATCCGCATACATCATTCCTATGTGGTAAACATTCATTTTATAACAGCGGTTAAAAAACAAAAAAGTGAAATGGAAATAGATAACCGTATCATGTTACCGGTCTCTCAATCAAGGAAGGCGGGGATTTATAAGTTGCTGCATGTGTGAGATGAGTCAATGGTGAATGGTGAATAGGCTGCCGGGCTAAATAATAGATACAGTAAAGGTTGTTGATGGTTTTCAACAGCCTTTTTACATTAAGGTGGATGTTTAATTTTTGATAGAGTATGTTTGGACTGTGTTCTGTTGTATATTGAGTAAGAGAACCAATACTATTTGTGAAGTGTAAGAATGACGGAGGGATGTGCGCCAGGGATAGCAGTGAAAAGCCCGGTGAAGGCCCCATCCATCCTCCCGAAGGGGAGATGGAAGAAGCCTGGCTCCGTGCCGGACTTGTAACGGATAGCCCGCCCGGGCGCCCAATTATTGTTTAAAATCTATTACCTTTTTCTTCCTTTGAAAACAACCTTAAACAATTGCGAGGCTAATTAAAAACTAACTGCATGCAAACATTAAAACCAATTACCAGTAGCGAACGCATCAGCATTATGGATGCACTAAGGGGCTTTGCCATACTCGGTATTTTTATAGCTAACCTTGGATCGGGCTTCTCTTTTTTTGAAGGTTCATCTAATAGTGTCGGGCCTTACTTTCATCCGTTAGACAGCGCAGTTGAGTTTTGGGAACATGTTTTAATTGAGGGGAAATTTTATTCCATTTTTAGTTTGTTGTTTGGATGGGGCATGGCCATACAATTAAAACGCAGTGAGTTGAAAGGATTGTCGCCGGTATCGTTCATGCGCCGCCGCCTTGCGTTTATGTTATTGCTTGGATCGGCGCACCTGCTGCTGC
>CAXTPJ010000275.1:0-5224 GCA_964245855.1 uncultured Ferruginibacter sp.
TTATCTGCCAAATCGTAATTGGCCAGGTTTCTGCCGGTTATTGTTCCAATTGCGTTAAAGTTGATACCATCAGTACTTCTTTCCACTTCGTATTGTTTAAAATCTGCTTCCCTTGTTGCAGTCCAGTTCAACAAAATAACTGAGCCATTCCTGGTAGCAGTAAAATCAAGCAATGTTACCGGCAACAAACCCGTACACTGCCATATCAACGCAACATATTCAGGATGATCGATAAAAGGATTGCGGTTATTCTGAATGGCATACACTGCTTCGTTGCGGGCAATTTCTTTCGGACTAACAGGATCCTGTATGTGCCATTTATATAGCAATTGAATATACCAGTTATCAAGCGAAGGCCAGGTAGTACCATTCAAAACATCATTGGCATTGCTGTTCAGTTGCCAGGCCGGCATATCGCTCTGGTAGCGGGTTACCATGTAAAAGTAGTTGCGGGCAATATCACCTTTGTATTCATTCCTCACTTCAAACGCCCTGGCTGCTGTACCGGAAGTTGGAAAACCAGCAATTGTATTGGTGCCGAGTTTAGCACCATTCACTGAAGTATAAGTAGGGGACGTTACTTCAGAATATGGATAATTACCATGCTGGCCATTGGAATAACCATCAGTTGGATAAAGGGCAAACAAATCTGTTACAGCCGGTGCACTTTCTGCAAACCATGCCTGTGGAAAAGTATGTTCCCTGTTATAGCAGCTTCCTTCGCCGGCAATGGTGCTGCCACAATTATTTACCTGTGAAATATAGGTAAACGCTTCCGGCCCGGTTGGATTATCAGAATAAATATCCCAGATCACATCTGCAGTATTCTCATCATTTCTATGCGTATCTGTCGAAGTAAATGCCGTTAATACCTGTGCATTGGTTACAGCGATGGTATTGGATGATATCTTGTTGAATAAAGCGGTTTTCAATGGTGCACAGGTTAATCCTGCTGCAGTACTGTAATAACCCGGAGGTATCTGTGCAGTGGCAATATTAAAAACTAAAACGAGGCTGATAACTGGTAAAAATTTATTCATGCTGGCAAGACAAATAAAAGTGATGGAATGCTGTTTGGTAATAATTCATTAACAAAAAAACCTGTCAATGGTAATTGACAGGCCTGGATATTTTTACGCAGGTAAACTAATTACTTAGTCAATGCGTTCACCTTCTTAGCCAGTTTGCTTTTCAGGTTAGCTGCTTTGTTTTTATGAATTGTACCTCTTTTCGCTAATTTATCGATCATGGATGCTACAGAGGGCAATTTATCAGTTGCTGCTGCTTTTTCATCAATTGCCCTGATATCACGGATTGCGTTACGGGTAGTTTTACCATAATAACGGTTACGTTCGTTACGCTTGCGGCTCTGACGTACATCTTTCTTTGTTGCTGAATGGTTTGCCATTGTTAATTCTAATTTTGGGCTGCAAAGATAAGGAAATGAAACAGAATAAAATGCACAAAACAAATGATTTTTAAAAAATCTCCTGCACTATTGCGAATTGCAATTGCTTCAGCACTGATTACCAATGTGGTGGCGTTAAAAATAAATAAGTTTTTTGGGAAAGTTTCAAACAATCCTAAGCCTGTTATTACCGTTATGGTTGGTACCTGCTACAAAAGGTTCGTTAATACCTTCTGAATCATTATAAAAGCAACCATATATAATTGATAAATCACCGATATTTGCAAACTAATTGCCAGTAAATTTTATAATATCCCCATCAATGAAAGATTTTCAGTACATCACCAATTCACATCCTGCCTACATCGAAAGTTTATACCAGGATTATGTAAAAAATCCTGAAAGCGTAGAAGATGAAATGCGCCGTTTTTTTGACGGATTTGATTTTGCAGTAGCATCAGGAACCACTTTTAATGGTTCAGCCAATACCAATGGAAAAGTAGCAGCGCCATCAACAGGAAACGATATTGACTGGATGAAAGAGATCAGGGCCTATCGTATGATACTTGGCTATCGTAACAAAGGGCATTTGCTGGCAAAAACCAATCCCATCCGTAAAAGAAAAGACAGGGGCGCTAATATTGAACTTGGCTTTTATGGTTTAACCGAAGCTGATTTAGATACGGTTTGTAATGCGGGCAATTTAATCGGCCTGGGCGCTACCACTTTAAGAAACATACAGAACTTCCTTGAAAAGTGTTATGCTTCCAGCGTTGGCGCCGAATTCAAGTACATCAGCGACCAGAAAAAAGTAAGTTTTCTTACCAACGCAATGGAAAAAGATTTTGACAAGCCATTGTCTTTGGAAAAGAGAAAGCGCATACTGGAAAAATTGAACCAGGGCGTAATGTTTGAAAAATTCCTCCACACAAAATACATTGGGCAAAAACGTTTTTCGCTCGAAGGTGGCGAAACTACCATTGCTGCGCTGGATGCTATCATTTCGATGTCGGCAAACGAAGGAGTTGAAGAAGTGGTGATTGGTATGGCACACCGTGGCAGGCTTAATATATTGGCCAACATTATGGGTAAAACCTATGAGCAAATATTCAGTGAGTTTGAAGGTACTGCAGCATTGGACCAGACAATGGGTAGTGGCGATGTTAAATACCACATGGGCTATGGCAGCGAAGTAAGTACGCTGGATGGCAAAAAAATTCATTTAAAATTAATGCCCAACCCTTCACATCTTGAAGCGGTTGACCCGGTTGTGATTGGCTTTAGCAGGGCAAAGGCAGATGTTTTATATGATAGCGATTACGATGACATTCTACCGATTCTTATTCATGGTGATGCTTCCGTTGCCGGGCAGGGAATTGTGTACGAAGTATTGCAGATGTGCAACCTTACCGGTTATCAAACTGGCGGAACCATTCATTTTGTAATCAATAACCAGATCGGTTTTACCACTGATTTTGATGAAGCAAGAAGTGCTGATTATTGTACATCCCTGGCTGCTATGGTACAGGCGCCGGTATTGCACGTTAACGGAGATGATGCAGAAGCAGTTGTAAAATGTGTTGAAATAGCAACCCGCTACCGCCAGGAATTTAACAGCGATGTTTTCATTGATATGGTTTGCTACCGCAAGCATGGCCACAATGAAGGAGATGATCCCAAGTTCACACAGCCACAGATGTATGCACTTATTGACAAACATCCGAATCCAAGGGAAGTGTACACAGCATATCTTTTAAAGAATGGTGAAGCTGATGCACAGGAACTGGCCAAAGAAATGGAAAAGAAATTCTGGAGCGACCTGCAGGAAAGGCTTGATGAAGTAAAACAAAACCCATTGCCTTATAAATACCAGGCGCCTGAAATTGCCTGGAAAAATTTAGGCAAAGCGACAGAAGCCGATTTTAAACAATCGCCAGTTACTGCCATCAGCCCCGCTGACTTTGAAAAAGTGTTTACATCTATTATGAAATGGCCGGATGATTTTAAACCATTGAAAAAAATAGAAAAGATTATACAGGATAAAGTAAAGTTATACAACGACGAAAAGAAAGTGGATTGGGCAACCGGTGAATTGATGGCTTATGGTAGTCTTTTGTTAGATCAAAAAGATGTTAGGATGAGTGGCCAGGATGTGCGCAGGGGTACTTTCTCTCACCGCCATGCAGTTTTGCGTGATGAGGTAACCAATGCGGCTTATAACAGGCTTTCAAGGATTGAAGGAGCAATCGGCCAGTTAAGAATATTCAATTCGTTGTTGAGTGAATATGGGGTATTGGGCTTTGAATACGGTTACGCCATGGCAAACCCCGATACGTTGGTATTATGGGAAGCACAGTTCGGTGATTTCTGCAACGGCGCTCAAACAATGATCGACCAGTTTATTGCAGCAGGTGAGCAAAAATGGAATCGCATGAATGGTGTTACCATGTTATTGCCTCATGGCTACGAAGGCCAGGGTCCAGAGCACAGCAGCGCCAGGATGGAACGTTTTCTTCAAATGTGCGCTGAGTTAAATATGGTAATTACCAATATCACCACAGCCGCTAATTTCTTCCATGCATTGCGCCGCCAATTAGCCTGGAACTTTAGAAAACCATTGATCAATTTTGCACCAAAAGCAAACCTTCGTCACCCAGGCAGTTATAGCCCTGAAAGTGACTTTACTACCGGAGGGTTTAAAGAAGTAATAGATGATAACTATGTTACCGATGCATCTGAAGTAAAGAAAGTTTTATTCTGTTCAGGCAAGGTTTATTTTGACCTGTTAGAAAAACAACAGAAAGAAGACAGGAAAAATGTAGCAGTTGTGAGACTGGAACAATTGTATCCGCTGCCACAAGATCAGTTAAATGAATTGTATAAAAAATACAGTAAAGCCATCTGGCATTGGGTACAAGAAGAACCATTGAATATGGGTGCAGCCAGTTTCCTGAGGATGAATTTGAAAAATATCAATTTCTACATTATCAGCCGCAGTGCCAGTGCTTCTACAGCTACCGGGTATGCGAAAATCCATGCGAAAGAGCAAGCGCAGATTATTAATATTGCGTTTGAGATTTAAATAATTTTACTTTCACGAATTAACACAAAGAAGCCGGATTTGATAATCCGGCTTCTTTGTATTGTAAACTAGTATACAATTACAGAAAGTATCGTAATCAATGATTGACTCATTTAATGTAGTTACAGGATAATTTTTTTAATTTATGATTGCTGCATAATAGTAAAAGAGGCTCCTGCATTACTTCAGGAGCCTCTTTTAAAATGTTTAAGCAAATAGTATTAATGCGCTGCTTTTACTATAGTCATTGTTCTAACTTCTGATCCAGCTTGTACACTCAACGTGTAACTTCCGGTTGCCAAATTAGCCATATTAATTTTGTTTAAGTTCGCACCTTTGAAACCCTGTACTTGTTTTAAAGCTACCTGTTTACCTGAAGCATCAATTATTTTGATTGCAACATCTGCATTTTCTGCAAGATCAAAAGAAACATTAGCAGTTGCTTTTACAGGATTAGGATAAACTCCTACTGCAAGACCCTTGCTATCGATACGAACGTTCCTGATTTCTGTGTAAACAAATTTTCCATCTCTGTCAATTTGTTTGATCCTGAAATAGATAACACCGGAGGTACGGATATCAGAAAGATTATTCTGAGTAAAAGAATAATTATTGCTTGTGCTGCCATTGTTTAATGGAGACAAAGTTCCTGCAGGCGAAAAATCTATGCCATTCAAACTCTTTTGGATTTCATCCCTTGCTGTATCAGAAGCTTCATTTTCACCTCCCCCCTT
>CAXTPJ010000276.1:0-5221 GCA_964245855.1 uncultured Ferruginibacter sp.
AAATGGGAGTCAAAAGCCATCACCAATGTTGGTTTTGATGGAAGTTTCCTGAACGGCAAACTTGATTTCTCTGCTGAATATTATGTTGCCAAAACAACTGATATCCTGGTCAACATTCCTATTCCTGCAAGCAATGGTTATGAAAACCTTGATCCTGTTGTGAATGCTGCATCATTACAAAATTCAGGTGTAGAACTGGCCTTGACTTACCACAAAGCTAAAGGCGATTTCACTTATGACATCTCTGCTAATTTTTCAACATTGAAAAATAAAGTGTTGTCATTGGGTGGTAACAACGAACCATTGTTTGGTGTTGGATCTAAAACAGTTTTGGGTGGAGAGATCGGCGAACATTATGGATTTGTATATGAAGGCATCTTCCAAAACCAGGCGGAGATTGCAGCGCATGCAACCCAGTTTGGTGCGGTGTTAGCGCCGGGTGATGTTAAGTACAAAGACATCAGTGGACCGGATGGAAAACCAGACGGTGTCGTAAACGAAGCATACGACAGGGTTTCATTGGGCAGTGCTATACCTAAATATAATTATGGTATCAGCATTTCAGCGGCTTACAAGCAATTTGATCTAGCTGTGTTTGCATCAGGCAGTTCAAAATTCCTGATCAACAGCAGGATGTACAGGGACCTTCACCATTCAGCCGGTGCCTTGAATTACAGCGTTGATATGCTGAACAGGTGGACGCCAACCAACACCAACACAGATATTCCAAGATTGAATGATGATGATGTGAACAATTTCAAAGACTCTAATCGTCCGGGCTGGTTGCAGAGCGGAAGCTATTTAAGGATCAATACAGTGTCAATCGGTTATTCTTTGCCTGCTAATGTTATCAAAGGATTAGCAACATCAAGGATATATGCAAGTGTTCAAAACTTGTACACCTTCCAGGGTTATACCGGTTACAATCCTGATTTTACATCAGGAACATTGAACCCGGGTTTTGATTTTGGATCTTATCCAAAACCACGTACCATTTTAATAGGCGTACAATTGACATTCTAATATCATCTATCAAAATATAACATCATGAAAAAAATATGCTATCTGTTTGCCGGGCTTTGCTTAGTCTCAACCGGCTGCGATAAAAAAGTAAATCTTACCAATCCCAATAAATTAACTACGGCAGATTACTGGAAAACAAAAGAACAGGCTTATGCCGGCAGCACTGCTATGTACAATGCTTTAACGGTGGATGGATCTTACATGCGTTCGTTCCCTGGCCTTACCGATAGCAGGGGCGATGATTTTAAAGGTGATAGCCCATGGCTGGATTTGGTACTGACAGGACAGTTCATTATACCTTCTACTTCTGATCCGGTGTTCTGGATATGGAGAGAGTTTTATTTGGTGGTAAACAGGGCCAACCAGGTGCTGCATTATGTAAGCGCTTATGATGAATCTGTTTTGCCTGCGGCAGAAAAACAACGGATATTAGGACAGGCGTATTTCCTGCGTGGACTGGCTTATTACAACCTGGCAACTTCTTTTAAAGCGGTGCCGGTTATTACAGATGTGATCGCTGACCAGAGTGATTACTTTGCACCAACAGCTACCGAAGAAGTTTTATGGAACCAAATATTCTCCGACTTTGCTGCTGCAGAAGCAGCGCTGCCTGTTAGCTATGATGGTGTTACTGGTCTTGACCAGGGACAAAAAGGAAGGGCAACCAAAGGTGCAGCAGCAGGCATGTTGGGCAAATCGTACCTGTACAGGAAAGATTATGCAAAAGCAGCATTGCAGTTTGAAAAATTCATTAGCGGCCCGCTGAATGGTGTGTATTCTTTAATGCCGGATTACCGTGATAATTTTAGAGATGTGAATGAAAACAATGCAGAGTCTTTGTTTGAAGTACAGTTTACAGAAGGTGGCGGTTCCGACATTAACTGGTGTTGCGACCCGGTTGGAACATGGAAACAGGTGCAGGCAATTTCTGTAACCTACGGTATGGAAGGGGCAGGCTTTTCTGATTACCTGCCTACCCGCTGGATATACGATGAATACAAGCAGGAACAAACCGTTGCCGGAAAAAGTGATCCGAGGTTACTGGTAACCATTGCTTCTTACGAACCGGCAGATAACTCTACGCAGGCTTATGGAAGGGCATGGTTCAATCCAACTACTTCTATCTATCCAAGAAAATATACCAATGATGGTGTTGGCAATGGTAAAACATTTGAAGGCGCTGCTGAGTCGGGCATAAACTACAGGATTTTGCGCTATGCAGATATTTTGCTGATGTATGGAGAAGTATTGAATGAACTGGGCAGAACTGCAGAAGCGTATCCTTTTATTCAACAGGTTAGAACTAGGGCCAACCTGCCAAACCTGGCTACTGTAAAACCTAACATGACACAAACTCAAATGCGTGACCAGTTAGCACATGAAAGGGCATTGGAATTTGCTATTGAAGGGCAACGCATCAACGACCTGATCCGTTGGGGATGGTTTGCCGATGCAAGCAAACTGGCATTGCTGAAATCGCATGATGCTGACTTTAATACCTATACTCCCGGTAACGAATACCTGCCAATTCCACAAAGGGAACTGGACTTAAATAAAAATCTTTCGCCGAACTCGGCAAACTAATGTTTGGTAAACATAATTCCTGCTCATTGAATTTTAATGGGCGGGAATTTTCTTGTTTATAAAAGCTATGAAAGCCAGGTAGTGAAAGTATTTCAGCAAGCTCAAGCTGCCATGAAAAAGTGAAGTTGAACGGAGCGTCGCCAATGCAGTTGCTAAGAAAAACAACTGTTGATAAACAAAAATTATTTACAGGCCATTACCTGTTAACGAAAAATAGAGAGTAGCATTTTGTCTGAATAAAAAGGTTATTTTTTGATCGCACTAATAACCTGCTTTGTATAACATGACCATCAACAAGAACCTGTATACGCTGTTTTTTTTACTGCCATTGTTTGTCAATGGTTGTAAGCATGGCATTGTTGACAACGCTTTTCACTTTACACAATTGCCCGCTGGCGAAACCAATATCCACTTCGATAATGCGATCACTGAAAATGATTCAGTGAATGTTTTTACCAATGAATATATGTACAATGGCTCGGGCGTAGGCATTGGCGATTTTAATAACGATGGATTGCCGGATGTATTTTTCTGCGGCAGCATGGTGAGCAGTAAGCTGTACATCAACAAAGGCAATTTTTCATTTGAAGATGTTACAGAAAAAGCCGGGTTGCAAACAGACCGCTGGTGTACCGGGGTAAGCATTGTTGATATCAACAATGATGGCTTTCCGGATATTTATGTTTGTGTTTCTCATTCGCCGAAAGCGGAAAAAAGAAAGAACCTCTTATTTATTAATGACGGCAAGCTGCATTTTACAGAGCAGGCCGCCGCCTACAATTTAGCAGATACGGGCTATGCAACGCAGGCTGCTTTTTTTGATTATGATAAGGATGGCGACCTGGATATGTACTTGTTGAATCATCGCCTGTACAGTCATACTGCTAACGAACTGCAACCAAAAGATACCAGCGGCAATTCTCCTGCACAAGACAGGTTATACCGCAATGATGGAATACCTGCAGGGCAAACGCATCCTGTATTCAGCGATGTGTCGAAAGTGGCAGGCATTAAAGAAGATGGGTATGGATTAGGATTGGTGGTTACTGATGTAAACAATGATGGCTGGCCTGATGTTTATGCTGCCAATGATTATATAGGCAACGACCTGCTGTGGTTGAACAACAAGAACGGCACTTTCAGGAATATCATTTCAAGTGCATTACGGCACCAGAGTTATAACAGCATGGGCGTTGATGCAGCAGACATCAACAATGATGGTTTGCCAGACATTGCGGTGGTGGATATGCTGCCCGAAAGCAATGAACGAAAGAAGATGATGTTCACTGCTTCCAACCAGGAAAAATTTGATATGCAGCAGCGCTTCGGTTATGAGCCATCGTTTATGCGGAACATGCTGCAATTAAATAACGGCAATAGAAAGGTCAATAATCGGAATGAACCTTTTTATAGTGAGATCGGACAACTGGCAGGTATGTTTGAAACAGACTGGAGCTGGAGTATTTTAATGGCCGACTTTGATAATGACGGCTGGAAAGATATTCATGTTACCAACGGCTTGGGAAAAGACCTTACCAATAATGATTATGCAGCTTTTGTGAACAGCCAGGCTCAAACAAGTAATTACACTTTTGGGGCGAAGGATGCAGATAAAAAATTAGATGAGCATACAACAACATCCCTGCGCAAAAACATCGATCAGTTTGGCAGTATAAAAATGGATAATTATTTCTTTCATAATAATGGGAATGTTGGTTTTGTCAACACAACTAAAGAAACAGGTTTGTCCATTCCATCCATCTCTAACGGTGCCGCTTATGCGGACCTGGATAATGACGGAGATCTTGATCTAATTGTAAACAATATCAACCAGGATGCTTTTATCTGGAAGAATGAATTGAGAAAATCGGTTAAAGACAGCGTATCAAATTTTTTGACTGTTGATTTAAAAGGTACTGTTAGCAACCGTTATGGATTTGGCAGTAAGGTGACATTGTACAGCAAGGGGCAACAGCAATATGCGGAGCAATCACCGGTCCGTGGTTTTTCTTCCAGTGTTGACCTGCGGCTTCACTTTGGCGTCGGAAACAACACATTGATCGATTCATTAAAAATTCAATGGCCGGATGATAAAGTGCAGGTGGTTAAAAATATACCTGTAAATAGAATATTGACACTGAAGGAGGAAGAAGCAAGGCGAACAGCTAAACAAGATGAATTGCCGCTGAATAATTTATTCACTGATATTTCAGTGCAACAACGATTGGATTTTAAACATAGTGAAGCGCCCAACTTTGATTTTGGTTATCATCAACCTTTACCACAACGCTATTCACAGTTGGGGCCTTGCCTGGCCACCGGTGATGTAAATGGTGATGGGTTAGAAGATTTTTTTGTTGGAGGCGCTGCTAACCAATCAGGAAAAATTGGTATTCAAACAAGTGATGGCAGTTTTGCCTTGAATAATTTGGTTGAAGGCAATAAAGTTGAAGAAGACCTTGGTGCCGTATTGTTTGATGCAGATGGCGACAAAGATATTGACCTGCTGATAACCGGCGGCAGCTTCGAGTTCAGCGTAGCGAAATACAATCAGCCCCGGTTGTACATCAATAATGGGAAAGGAAAATTTACACTGGATGCAATTGCTTTGCCG
>CAXTPJ010000277.1:0-5212 GCA_964245855.1 uncultured Ferruginibacter sp.
GAAAGAAACACCCATTGTAAGCCTGAATGGGAGTTACATTTATCACCATGAAAAGATCATTTACAATGTGCATGTTTCCATTGAAGCAACAAAGGAAATACACGATGCAATTGCACCCTGGCCAGTATCTACCATGTATTACAGCCAGATGGAATGGTATGCTTATCCTGAAACAGATGCTGTTAAAAAGGAGCAGCGCATAACACCGGTACCTATTATCATACAGCCATTTGATGAAACATTGGCAGTATGGGAAAAGGAAGAAATGGGGCCAAATAAAATATTGATCGCAGGCGATGAAAAAGTGATCCTTGCTGTTGAAAAACAATTGCTGGAAAAGAATGACGGCAAATTAAATATTTACAAATCGCAACCGAAATATTTAGAAGTGATACATAAAGATGCATCAAAGGCAAAAGCCATCCAGTTGCTGATGAAACAATATGATTTGAAGCAGGAAGAAATTATTGCCATGGGCGATAATTATAACGACCAGGGCATGATAGAATTTGCAGCGATTGGTGTGGCAATGGGCAATGCACCAGATGCCATTAAATTTGTTGCCGATTATGTTACTGATACAAACAATAACGATGGAGTTGCCAAAGCATTGCAACATTTTTTTGAATAATGAGTCAATGCAGTTTACTTATTTTTCCAGGCAAAGACTGCAAAGAACGTAAAGGTATTTTCTTTCAACCATTCTTTTTTTATGCCTTTGCATAAATTCATCGCAAAGCAAAATCTACATTACCGGGTATTGCGCTGCTGAATTGATTTCTTGCATGCTGATTGTGTGTCAATTTTTACACAACAAAAGTTATTGAACTATAACAGGTTGATTACTGCAAACCTTTGCCTGTATAGGTTATCGACTGTTGTATTCTATCGCCGAAAGCTGGCATGAAACTGGCGCCAACCTGTAAAATTTTATTGATAGGCTTATTAAATTTTCTTTAAAAGAAACATTTTAATAATTAGCAAAATCAATAAATTTTGAGTTTCTTTAATTATTAATCATTTAAAATTTCAAACATGAAACTTGCCAAAGTATTAACGGCAGCAGCTTTTTCGGCTTCGGTCGCATTTATGAGTTGCTCGCCAAAAGACGCAGATATTAAGACTGCGATCGAAGAAAAGATCAAATCAAACCCGGCGTTAACGGGTGGGTCGGTAGATGTTAAAGATGGTATTGCTACTTTGGGTGGCGAATTGAAAGATGAACAATGCAAAGCTGCATTTCAAAAAGAAGCATCAGAAACAAAAGGTGTAAAATCGGTTGTAAACAATGCTACCATCACGCCAGCCCCGGAACCAACTGTTGCACCTCCCCCTCCACCAGCATCATTAACAACAACCCTGGATGCAGCTACCCAACAAAAAGTAAAAGATGGACTGAAAGATATCAAAGGCGTATCAGTTGAATTTGCTGCTGATAAAGCCGTGTTAACAGGTGAAGTAACAAAAGCAGACAGGATGAAGATCATGCAGATGTTGGCATCGGCAAAAGTAAAATCTGATGTAACAAAATTGACAGACAAAAAATAACCTATCCATCAACAATTAAATTTTAATACCATGGCTTTACAGGATAAATATGCTGAACTGGTTCAAACCGCTACTTCATTGGGCGTTGACAGTTTGGCCACCGCAGAACAGGATGGCATGCTGCACATTAGCGGCACCGCAAAAAGCACTGCTGATTACGATACGTTGTGGGCTTTGTATGATAAGATTGACCCGGGAATGTCCAGTGGCGACCTGATGATGAACATTGATATTAAGGCCGATGCCGGCGCTCAATTAAAAGTAACCACCGATGCTACCAATTTAAATATCCGCAGTACTCCAAGTACAGAAGGCGAGATTGTAGGAAAGGCTGCACATGATGAAATAGTAACATTGGTAGAAAAGACAGATGATAGCTGGTGGAAAATTAAAACCGCCGATGGAGAAGAAGGATATGCTTATGCACAATACCTTTCTCCTTTATAAAATTTTTAATTACAATAAAAGCCACCTCTTAAACAGGTGGCTTTTTAATGCCATAATAATCCCATCTTTGAAAAAATTATTAAGATGAAAACGTTGCATCTTTTATGCCTCGCTATTTTTTTCGGAACGATGTTTTCCTGTTCTGCACAATCAACAACAGTTTTGTCTGCAACTGATTTTGAATCGAGCATTGCAAAAGATTCTGTTCAAATTTTAGATGTGCGTACGCCGGGAGAATATGAAAGCGGCCACATCAAAGGTTCGTTACTGGCGGATTGGAATAATCAGGAGGAATACAAAAGAAGAATTGCTTTTGTTGATAAAAAGAAACCGGTGTATGTGTATTGTCTTGCTGGTGTTAGAAGCGCCGCTGCTGCTGAAAAAATGCGTGCCGATGGTTTTGAAAAAGTGTATGAATTAAAGGGCGGTATCAATGCCTGGAAAGCAGGCCGTAAGGCGATTGAAGGAAAAACTGCAGCCCGGCAAATGACAATAGATGAGTTTAATTCGGCTATTAATTCTTCCAAAACTGTATTGGTAGATTTTGGTGCAGTATGGTGTCCGCCCTGCAGGCAAATGGAACCGGTTTTAAAAAACCTGCAAACCAACCAGGCAGGAAAATTTAAACTGGTAAAAGTGGATGGTGGAAACGATCAGGATGTTTTGAAAGCTTACAACGTAACAGCTTTACCTGTGTTCATTTTATTTAAAGATGGCAAACAGGTATGGCGCAAAGATGGTGTAGCAGAAGAGAAGGAGATCACTGAGAAATTACAATGAAATAAAAACTGTTTACAACTGAAAAAAAAGTTGAATAACCTGGGTAAATAACAATGCTTGTGCTAACAACAATGTGCCAGAAAAAATCCAGCTAACCCTGTTACTATAATTGGGATTACCAAATGGGATTACAGCTAATACTACCGCTAAAAGAATGACAAAGCGGTGCGATAACTGGAACAGTAATGCATGCCACCATAACAATACTTTTTCCTTTTAGAAATTGAGGAGAGGTAATTACACCCGTTACAGATGGAATTCTTATCAATAAAAATAAATTCAAAGCCAGTATTATAATAGCAATACTATAGAATATATTTTTTGCAGCAGGTAATTTTCTGCGGGATAATTATCTATGACAACTGCTTCTTCTTTTAAAATTTCATCTTCCATAAAAAGTCAGTGTACCAAAAGTTATACAATCCCACCAAACAAACCATCTACAAATTCCTTCTTATTAAATACCAGTAAGTCGGTTGCTTTTTCTCCAACACCAATAAACTTAACCGGAATTTTAAACTGGTGAGCGATGGCCAGCACCACACCGCCTTTGGCAGTGCCATCTAATTTGGTAATAGTTAATGCAGTTACATCAGTAGCCGCTGTAAAGTGCTTTGCCTGCTCCAGCGCATTTTGGCCGGTACTTCCATCCAGCACCAGCATTACTTCATGTGGTGCATCCGGAATTACTTTTTGTATCACTCTTTTTATCTTAGTGAGTTCATCCATCAAATGTGCTTTGTTGTGCAACCTTCCCGCAGTATCGATGATGATTACATCTGAACTTCTTGCTACGCCGCTGATAACGGTATCATAAGCCACAGAAGCAGGGTCGCTGCCCATTTCTTTCTTTACTATCGGCACATTGGTCCTTTCGCTCCAGATGGTCAATTGATCAACCGCAGCAGCCCTGAAAGTATCTGCAGCGCCGAGTAATACAGATTTGCCTGCCAATGAAAAATTATGCGCCAGTTTGCCAATGGTGGTGGTTTTACCAACACCATTTACGCCTACTACCAATATGATATGCGGCTTGTAGCCTGCCGGCAATTCATAATTTTCATAGTTGGTATCCTGCGGAGCAGTAACCAGTATGGCTTCTATTTCTTCTTTTAAAATAGAGTTAAGTTCGCTGGTGTTGAGGTATTTGTCCCTGGCTACCCTTTTTTCAATTCGCTCAATTATTTCCACCGTCGTTTCAATGCCTACATCAGAACTAACAAGGGCATCTTCCAGGTTATCCAGCACTTCTTCATCAACAGTACTTTTGCCGGCAATAGCTTTGGTGATCTTGCTAAAGAAACCTTCTTTTGTCTTCTGCAGGCCCTGTTCCAGGCTCTCCTTCTGTTCTTTCTTGCCAAATAATTTATCGAAAAGTCCCATTGGTATAAAAATCTACAAGGTTAAGTGATGGATGTAAATAAAGAAAGCTGTCCCGAAATAAATCAGGACAGCTTAATATAATTCAATGCTCATGTTTGAAAATTATTGAGCTAAATGATCTTTCACTTTGTCTTTGTGAACGATTGTTTCCTTGAAAGTATAAGCACCTGTTTTAGGGCTTCTTACTGCACGGATAACTTTAGACCAGTTCTTAGCTTCTGCAGAAGCTTTAGAATCTTTAATTTTAGCGTTTTTTGAAGCTACTTTAGCCATGACTTGTTATTTTAATAATGTTATTTACTGTTGATAGCAGCCAATCAGCCATTAGCTAATCAGCCGGCAACACATCAATTACTTGATTTCTTTGTGTGTTGTAACCTTTTTCAAAATCGGATTGAATTTTTTCAATTCCAACCTTTCAGGGGTATTTTTTTTGTTTTTCTTAGTGATGTAGCGGCTGGTGCCCGGCTGGCCACTTGCTTTGTGCTCAGTACATTCTAAGATCACCTGTACCCTGTTACCTTTCTTTGCCATTGTTATTATTTTTTACTTGCTTCTCCGTGACGGCGGAGTAAATAGATTAAATTTTTTCCCCTGCTGCCCTTAATTGTTTAACAACTGAAAGCAAACCATTTTTATTAATGGTGCGGATCGCTTCAGAAGAAACTTTCAGTGTTACCCACTTATCTTCTTCAGCTAAAAAATAACGCTTTGTTTGTAGGTTTGGTAAAAACCTGCGTTTTGTCTTGATATTTGAATGCGATACTTTGTTACCTGTGATGGGCTTCTTACCCGTAACCTGACATACTCTGGCCATTGTACTTATTTTTTGGACGGCGAAGGTAAGCAAATATTTCGTATTGCGAACTGTATCTTCCCCTTTTTTTACCCATTTTCAAAATAATTGTGTATAACTCAAAATAATTAATTCCTACACAGCCATTTTAGGTCTTTTATACCCTACCCGAAGCATTTGAAGCACAACTGCTAAAATTATCAACCCAACTCCTAAATAAAATTGTCCGTTCAATTCTTTATTTTCTTTGAAAAAAAA
>CAXTPJ010000278.1:0-5198 GCA_964245855.1 uncultured Ferruginibacter sp.
ATTTGAATGGCTGAATATTTTTGCTGATCATTGAAGAAACTTTACAAAAGATTGTTTCAAAAACTTCGCTTCAACTCCACTTACATTTGTGCTGCGAAGTACAATCAAAACCATCACTACTATGGCATTTTTAAGCAATATCAATTCAAAAGCTACAACAACGATCAATACTGGCTTTGGGAGCAACAATGCCGATAATGGCGGACGGCTGATAAACAAGAACGGTTTGCCCAATGTTGAAAAAAGAGGGGTGCCTTTCTTAAAAAGGACCAGTTGGTACCACACGCTGTTACAAATGAGCAACATGAAATTCCTGGGTGTTATCCTGCTGTTTTTTGTTTCGCTCAATTTTGTGTTTGCCTGCTTTTATTATTTTATCGGGGTTGAACACCTCAGCGGCATGGATGCGAGGACAGGACTGGAAAAATTTGGCGAAGCATATTTTTTCAGCGCACAAACCTTTACCACCGTTGGTTACGGCAGGATAAACCCAACCGGTTTGCTGGCCAGCGCCGTGGCTTCTTTTGAAGCACTGATCGGGTTGCTTACGTTTGCTATTGCCACTGGTTTATTTTATGGCAGGTTCAGTAAACCTACCGCCTACCTGAGCTTCAGCGAAAATGCCATGCTGGCGCCTTTTAAAGACGGGCTGGCCATTATGATACGGGTGGCGCCTTATAAAAACAATAACTTAACCGATGCAGAGGCCAAGCTAACGGCAAGGCTTACACTGGAAGAAAACGGTGTTATGGTGAACAAGTTTTTCTTTATGGAACTCGAATACAACCAGGTGAATGCCCTTAACCTGAGCTGGACAATTGTACACCCCATCAACGAGGAAAGCCCGTTCTATAAATTTGCACCGGATGATTTTAAGCATGTGCAGGGCGAGTTGCTGGTGTTTGTAAAAGCATTTGATGATATGTTCAGCAATACCGTGGTAGCAAGGGCTTCTTATACTTTCAATGAAATTGTGCCGGGAGCTAAGTTTACCCCTATGTACAAACGAAACGAAAAAAACAATGGTACCGTATTAGACCTTTCGGCCATCAACCACCATACAACCGTTGATATCAGTAAATATTTTGAAGAGAATGCTGCAATAAAATAAGCGCTGCTTTTATTACATTATGATTTGCTTAATTGCGAATATTGTTGCTTGATGCTGCCAGTTATCATGATAGTTTTTAACCAGTTTAACAACGGCTGCAAAGAAAGAAGCTGCCATGAAAAACTGAAGATGAACGGAGCGTCGCCCATGTCGCTCCATTGAAAAACAACTGCTGGTCACAAAAAATTAATGCAACAAAACAACGTTACTACAGATCGAAGAAATAACGGGTACGGTTAACCTTGATATCCCTTAACAATGCAGATTTAGGACTGATGGTAATGTTGAAAAATTTTTGTACCCCAACCGGAGAAACGTTGATAGACATTTGCCAGCAGTGCATTTCACGGGCTATGGATAAAGAAACCAACCCAAGCTGGGCAGTGCTGATATTATAATAAGTTGTTACCCCGATCTGCCATTTTTCGGTAAGCTTGATGCTGCCGCTAAGGTTAACATTGGAGTTGGCAACCAGTTTGAATTTTTTGGAAAGCGAGTTAAATGCCTGGTTAAAAGTAAGCGAATACCCAAAATTAACCGACCATGGGATACTGAAATCGGTGTACTCGGCAGGGTTGTTACTGATGTAGGCGGCCTCTTCCTGCTCTTCGGTTAATGGCATACCGGTATAGGGATTGATGGCATTGCTTAGCGCCGTTTTTTTCTTGTCCGCTTTCGATTTATCACCTCCCTGGAAACTGCTGGAAATAGAAATATTACCGCTTGATAAACGGCCCAGCGTAAACACCTTGTCTTTCCACACCAGCCGGTTAAGCCTTCTGCCGGTTGTGTCGTATTGGTATGGGTCGAGCGAGCCGCCAAAAGTGATGTTGATCTTGTCGAACAGGTTGGTACGGGCGCCTAAACTAAAAGTTGACAATTGAAAAGAATCGGCCAAAAAGTTGTAGCCACCATTGATGCTTAATCCATCAATGAGCGTAACTTTTTTAACAGCGCCTTCACTGGTATCTTTTTTATCCCGCACTTTCATCTGGATGTTGTTATCCAACCCAAAACTGATACCGCCAAAGCGGCCTTCGCCGTAAGCACTGTTTACATTGTCTTTGTAATAAGAATAACGATTGAAGCGGAAAAGGCTGTCTGCCTGGGTAGTGTAGTAACTACCGCCGTTGATATCCGGCCGGTAGCTGATACTAAAAGTAGGCCTTATCTCGTGGCGGATAGCCCTTATTTTTGATTCTTTTGAAAACTCATACATTCCAAAAATGCGGCTGGAAGCACCGAGACTGAACGACATTTCCCTGGCAGTGTAAAAGCTTTTCCTGATGGTGGTATCTACTTTTTTTTGTGCCTCATTCCAGCGGTAAGTTGTTTTACGCTGGTACCAGGTTTCACTGTATGAAACTCCCGGTGACACCTGCACCGGTCCCAATGGCGGCAACGACAAGGAAATAGGCACATTGTGTTTAACGCCCCACACCAGGTTATTCCTCATCTGTGTTAACACTGGCCTTTTATCCACTAAGGTATCATCCGAAAAATTGGTTTGGTTTTGTGCACTGGTGTTAAGGGCGATGCCGATATTTTCGTACCATTTAAAACTACCTACTGCTTCTTTTCTGCGGAAAGGGTAAATGGTGTTCATGTTAAACGTTACGTTCGGAAGGTTGATGAGCGTTGTCCGCAGGTTGGTGTTTTGATTATGGTTACCCGACACACTTATATTAAAAGGCTTGTCTTTCCAAACCTTGGCGTAGTTGATGGAAGATGTAAGGATATTGGTAAAATTGGTCAACGGGCTGTTGGCAACATACTGGTTAAACTTACTGCTGCTGATGTTTACATTGGCGCCAAAAGTAACGCCGGGCCTGGCTTTGCTGTCGGAGCTATGCGTCCACCGTATATTGTAAGTATTGGCCACCTGGTAATCAGGGTCGCCCTTAAAATTAAATTTGGTGTGCTGGTAATCAAAGTTAAAGTTGCCCTGGTAATGGTATCGCTTATAGTAACGGGGCGCTACCTGTATGTTATAACCTCCGTAACTGTAAAACGTACCACGGGTTACCACATCCCAGTTTTCGTTGACCACTTTATAATAGCCAAGCCCTTCCAGCGCCAACCCATATTGGTTGTTGGAAGTAAAGGCAGGCGCTATCAAACCGGAGTGCCTTCCCTGGAACAATGGGTAAATACCAAATGGCAACACTACCGGGATGGGGATGCCTTCAAACTCCGGGTGTACCGGGCCGGTTACAGCAAATTTTTTATTGATGAACTTGATCTTCTTACTCACAAAAGCGAAGTGCGGCGTATCAAGGTTACAGGTAGTAATCCTTGCCCGGTACGCATAAAAGCTGTTCGAATCAATCTTTTTAATGCGTTCTCCATAAACATACATTTCGCCCTGCTGCGTATAAGTTCCTTTGGTTAAACCTTTTTGTGTTTTAAGGTTAAAGGCAATGCTGTCGCTTACCGTTAGCATTTCGCCATCTTTAAAGGTAGGCGACGCTAGTACGTTTCCGGCACTGTCCCGCAGCAAACTGGCCGTAACCATATTGTTGCGCTGGTCGAATGTGATACCCGGCGCCGTTAGTTCGTTGTTCTCGTACTTGGTACTGGTTTCCCTGCCATACAATACGATCTTTTTCTCCGGCACATACATCACCATCGAATCTTCTGCGTGGTAAACGATCGGTGCATTCAGCGCATCTTTTGATATCTTAAAAGGAAAAGTATCAGCAGTAGTTTTTTTGATCAGGTCGGTGTCGGATGAGTTGCTTTTCAACAAAGTTGTATCCCTTAATAACGAATCAGGCACAATTATTTTTGGTTGCTGCAACGTCTTCACTTTTGGCGTATCCTGCTTTGCTTTCTTGCCCTTGGGCAGTGTGTCCTCCGTTAAAGTTTTGTAAATTTGGGGCTGAAAATGCAATTTCTCCGCAGCGCCCGTCGTTACGGCTATTATAAGCGCCATTACGATGGATGCCAATATGTATTTTGCCTTACCTTTGGAAGTATTGTTCATTGCAGTTGCCGCAAAAATAAAGATATTAGCCGCAACTAATTGTGAATAAATACTTATAGTTACTAACCCCGGTAAATCACGTTTAGAATATGCATAAAATAAAATTCTGTCTCCCCTTTTTATTTTCTTCATTTTTTATAGCACCCCAGTTAAAAGCACAAACTCCCAAATCAATAAAAACGATCATCGTAGATGCCGGTCATGGCGGTAAAGATTATGGCGCCCATGGCGGCTATGAGGGCGGATTGGGATCATATGAAAAAAATGTTACGCTGGCCATCAGTATGAAACTGGTTGCGGAGTTGAAAAAGCAATTACCCGATGTTAAGATCATCCCTACCCGCACCACCGATATTTACCAGTCACCACCCGAAAAAGCTGATATTGCCAACGAAAACAAAGGCGATTTGTTTGTTTGTATCCATGCCGATGCGGTAGACCTGCAAACCGGCAGAAGGCAGATCGGCAGCAGGGAAGAAACCCGCTATAAATACACCACTACCGGCAAGGGAAAGAAAAAGAAAAAAGTGGCCCATCCATATTCTGTAACCGTTCCCGTATATGAATATTATAAAATTGGCAGCAAAAGAAGCGGCACCAGCATCTGGTTGTTCGCAGCACACAAAACCAGTGATAAGTTAAAAGCGCTGATGCAAAATGGCGAAGAGATTGAGCTGGAAAGCAGCGGCGACAGCACTTATAATAAGATCGATTTCTCTGAACCCGAATATAAGATCATGGCCAAGATACATGCGGACCGCTACCAGCAAAAGAGCATTAAGCTGGCCAATTATGTGGATGATGAAGTGGATAAAACCGACCGCAATGCATTGGGTGTAAACCAGCGCCAGAAGGGTATCTGGGTACTGCAGGCCACTAACATGCCCGCCATTTTGGTAGAAACCGGTTTTATCACCAACCATGATGATGAACGTTACCTCAACAGCGATAAAGGCCAGCAGGAACTGGCAGAGTGTATTGCCCGTGCAGTAAAACGCTACAAAGAGCAATTGGATTCTAAAGCGGGCAGCGCCGCAAAAACCAATGCAGAAGAAGACAAAATATTAAAGGAAGCTACCGCTCCCAAATATGCTGAAAGGA
>CAXTPJ010000279.1:0-5195 GCA_964245855.1 uncultured Ferruginibacter sp.
TCAGTAGCTTAAAATTATGGGGCTGGCTTTTAAAGTGATCGATTTCTATTTTCAATTTATTAAGCATGGTCAAATTTTAATAATGAAAAAATTTCTTTCAGTGAAAAATGTGCACCACACACAAACTCATCCGCCGCACCATAATAGATGGTTACAGTATCCCCGTCGGCATCCACCACATGGCCATTGGTGAAGACGACATTACCAAAGAAGCCGCTGGTTTCATATTGCTCCGTCGGTATCATAATGGGCTCCACCGTTCGGGCAATTACTTTGGAGGGATCTTTTAAATCCATTAAAAAAGCACCCAGGCAATACTGGTGTTTTTCATTGGCGCCATGATAAATTTCCAGCCAGCCTTTATCCGTTTTAATTGGCGCAGCCCCGGCCCCAACCCGTTTGCTATCCCAGGCACCTTCTCTTGTTTTAATAATACATTTGTGATTGCCCCAATGAATGCTGTCCGGCGAAGAAGCTATCCAGATGTAGTTGCCGCCAATATCTACACTGCTCGGGCGGTGCAATGCATAAAATAATCCATTTACTTTTTCTTCAAATATAGCGCAGTCTTTATTGTGCGGCGGCAACACCATTCCATGCGACTGGAAATTTTTCCAGTTGATGGTAGTACGCAAACCAACGCCTACGCCATTGCCAGACACTGCGGTAAAAGTGAGGTAATAAATATCATCAATCAAAGCCACCCTGCAGTCTTCTACACCGAACGTTTGTAGCATGCCCTCGCCTACTAAATTTGGATAACCGTCAGGTTCATAAAAATTAACTCCATCATTGCTGCAAAGCAATCGCAGATGTGATAAGGTGGTTAGATAATCAACACCTTTGTAATTGATCACCCTTGCGTCGCTGGCATCCAGTTCAGGATCATTTTTTGGTATGGTAATTATTTGGGTACTACCCGTATCCGTTAGTACGGGAAAAGAAATGTTCGCATCATCTTGTTGAGGCCTTTCTGCAACCCTTACCAGCAGCCAGGTTTTGCCTTTGTATTGAAAAACGCCGGGATTAAGCAGGCAGGTAATTTCTAACCCATCCGTACTTGCCTTTAAATCTTTCGGTGATAGCAACGGGTTAGCAGCAAAGCGTTTTGCAATGTCTTTCATGCAGAATTTTATCTTTTAAAGGGATGGAGAATATGGAAAAGAAAATGTGGGGTTATCCAAACACTGATACAGTGTTAAATAACCCCTGTTGTTTACCAAACGAAGTTTAATATCCTGGATTTTGTTTTAGCAAACCCGCAGATGCATCTATTTCACCTTGTGGGATAGGATAGAGCATATGTTTATCCTGGAAGTTTTTTCCCGCTGCAGTCATTACTGCTTTTGCAATGCCCCAACGTTTTAAATCAAGCATTCTTTGATTTTCAAAACCTAACTCAACCCTTCTTTCTGATATCAACCAATTTTTTACAGTGGCCTTATCTGTTGAAGCTGGCCTGTCTGCCAAAGTTCCGGCTGGTACCGGAATTCCGGATGCTGTAGGACTCGTTCTTGCCCTTGTCCTAATTTGATTAATGATGGTGATAGCACCAGGAAAATTACCTGTTTCTATATAAGCTTCCGCTTTCCACAACAATACATCTGCCAGGCGGATATAAATTTTATTATTGGAAGCATCATCGTTTCCTTTATTGCCGCCGTCTGTTGAACCCAGCATTTTATTTACATTTTGGTCTGGTGCGTTAACGGTGTAAAATTTTCTTGGGTCGTTTGGTTCAAACGCATTAAGGAAATCTGTGCTTGGAGCAAAGAAACCCCAGCCTAATGGTGCACAAATGCCGTTGCCATTTCTTGGGTTTTGATTGCTTACATGATCGTACGCAAAGATCACTTCATTATCAGTAAACTCTGTATTAAAGCTGCTGAAATAATTTGTGTTCAGGCTATAGAAACCAAGCGCTTCCAATTCTGAAACCAATGAAACCACGTCAGCCCACTGTTCTGTGTACAATGCTGCTTTGGCCTGCAATGCAATTACCGCACCTTTACTTACACGCCATTTTTCTGTTGTGGAAGAAAATTTTGAATTGGGCAATAAGCCTTTTGCCAAAACCAAATCAGCTTTTATCCTGTCCCACACTACATTTTTATCAGCTCTTTCTGCTACTTCAAAAGCTTCCTGGTAAGTTTTAACCGGCTGCACAATTAATGGCACACCGCCGAAATTAGTAACCAGTGAAAAATAATAGTATGACCTTAAGAAATAAGCTTCGCCGAGCAATTGGTTTTTTCTTTCGGTAGCAATGCCAGTTATCGTTTCAATGTCGGTACGGGTTAATAATTCAATCGCAATGTTGAGCCTTTTTATTCCTTCATAATCATACTTCCATAAACCGTTTGGCCCGCCATTGGTTGATGTGAAGGTAAAATTATTGATGTCATCGATCCAGGGTTGGTCACCATCGGGGTTCCATTTTTTTTCCATGTCATCCGATGCTACATCCTGCATTACATAATCATTCTGAAAAACCAATCCTCCACCCCAATCCCACTGGGCAAGAATGTTTAACCTTGATGACAAAAGCTGGTAGGAGGAAGTTACAGAATTCTCAACACTGCTGAGTGTTGGCGCCGTGTTGGCCTGCTCCAGTGTTGTTAAGCCGATGGCTTCCGTGGTCAATTGTTTTTTGCAACTGCCCATCAGCAAACCTGCCATGGCCATTGTTGCTATTGATAATTTTTTCATGATAATTTTTTTAAACTGTTTGTTTACAATCTGAATTTTGCGCCAACAAGAAATGCTTTTGATTGAGGATAAGTTCCTTTATCAATCAATGACGTTGACTCCGGATCAAGACCTGTATATTTTGTACTGGTGATCAGGTTTTGGCCCGATACATATATCCTTACATTTTTTACACCGATAAAACCTTTGTTGATGGTGTAACCAACCTCAATATTTTTAAGCCTTAAATAAGATGCGTCTTCAACGAAAACACTTGACACATTTCCGCCACCATTGTTGTTAAATGTAACCCTTGGAATAGTATTGCTGGTTCCTTCACCATGCCAGCTATTTAAAACAGATACCATTGAGTTAAAAGGACGGCTGTCGTAATTTAAAATCTGTTTCAAATCATTGTACCTGTCAACTCCCTGAACACCCTGGAATAAAAATGAAAAATCAAAGCCCTTGTATTCTCCATTAAAGGAAAAACCATAGGTTAATTTTGGAATTGGGTTACCGATAAAAGCCCTGTCATCTGCATTAATCTGGCCATCATTATTCAGGTCTTTAAATCTAATATCGCCCGGTTGTGCACCATTAGGATTTGAGAACAGATATTTGGTGATCTCTGCAGTATTTTGATAAATACCATCGAACACTAAACCATAGTATGAACTGATTGGCTGGCCAACTTCTGTTTTGGTATGGGTTGCATCATCATTGATATTTTTTACAAAAGTTTGTAATTTTTCAACCCTGTTAGTAACAGTTGACAAGTTACCATTGATGCTGTACCTGAACACTTTTCCGCTATTTTGATAATGCAGGCCAAGTTCGAAACCTTTGTTATTTACCTGTCCGGCGTTTACATAGGTTCTTTCTATTACACCCACAGAAACAGCAGGCAAACCAACAGTAAGCAAAATATCATTGGTTGTTTTTACAAAGTAGTCTGCAGAAATTGATAAGCCGCTTTTTAAAATACCGAGGTCAACACCAACATCTGTTTGAGTGGTAGTTTCCCACTTAATATCGGGATTGCCATAGCGAACGATGTTTACTACGCCACCTGATTCAGAAACCAATGTTTCGTAGGCATTGTTAGGAATTTCCTGGTTGCCGGATTTACCCCAGCTACCCCTGATCTTTACATTACTTACCCAATCTACGTTACGCATAAATGTTTCGTTAGATAATATCCAGCCCGCAGAAATAGATGGGAAATAACCCCATTTATTATTAGGGCCAAAACGGGATGAGGCATCAGCCCTTACTGTAGCAGTAGCAAAATATTTTCCACTGTAGCCATAGGTAGCAGAAGCAAAATAAGAAAGCAAAGCAAAGCTGCTGGCAGAACCGGAGCTGTAAATGTTAGCAGTGCTTCCATAATCCAGGTATTGAAAAGCTGGTGTGCTGTTATTAAAGTTTTGGCGGCTGCCTCCAATAGCAGATGATTTACTGGTGATATACTCTGTACCCAATAAAGCATTTACGCTATGTTTTTGGCGAATTAATTTTTGATAATTCAATGTATTGGTAAAGGTAAAAGTCATCGCCTGCCCCCTGTTTTCATCCAGGTTGTTCGGGCGGTTGTTTCTTCCCATTCCATAATACTGGTTAGACTGGTCATTGATGTTGGCGTCACCAAAGTTTTGAGCGAAATTTTTATTGTGGCTATAAGCAATATCAACACCAACGTTACTTTTAAATTTCAACGATTTGTCCTGTAAAAAAGAAAGTTCACCATATACATTTCCAAATGTTTGAAAAGTACTGCGCTTATCGTTAGTAAAATGAACGATGGCAATTGGGTTAGAGGAGAACTCATATATTTTACTCCATCCATCATTAGGACCTGTATAAAATGGAAGATCCGTGTATGGATTGGCTGCTGTATAACCTGCATCTGTTGGATCTTTGTAAACAGGAATTACCGGTGGACGGATCAGCGCATGGCGAATAATACCAGGTACATCTCCGCTTGAAGACAGTTTATCCTGTGTAGCATGGCTCATCTGCAAGTTTGTTCCTACCCTGAAACGGTCTGTTACATTAGAGTTGATGTTAGCCCTGAAATTAAAGCGCTGGTATTTATCATGATCTTCTACTATAATACCATCCTGTCCAAAATAGCCGGCAGAAATTAAATACTGTGTATTATCTGATCCGCCGCTGGCAGAAATTTGTGCATTGTGAGAAATACCCGTGTTGAATAATTCTTTCTGCCAATCTGTATTCGCTAATTTTAAATTGTTCGTTCTGTCGGCTGCATAAGGGCTCACTGCACTGGCGTCGTTTCCTGCTGTGTTGTGCCAGGCCATATCTTTTACAGTAAGGTATTGATCGGCATTCAGCATTTTAGGCAAATTGGTTGCATTGTAAAACCCGGCATTGTATTCTACATCAATGCTTGATCTTCCTTTTATACCACCTTTTGTGGTAATAACCACTACACCACCTGCTGCCCTTGAACCGTAGATAGCCGCTGCTGATGCATCTTTTAA
>CAXTPJ010000280.1:0-5188 GCA_964245855.1 uncultured Ferruginibacter sp.
ACGCTTAGTTCGCAGATCATGTTTTTGGAGAATAAAGGTTACGAGGTTCAGACAAAAACGAATGGCTTCGATGCAGTGGAATATGTAAAAGGAAACATTGTGGATGTGGTGTTGATGGATGAAAGTATGCCGGGCATTACCGGCCTGCAAACATTGCAGCAGATAAAAGAAGTGAACAGCAATTTACCGGTAGTGCTCATCACCAAAAATGAAGCGGAGAATTTGATGGATGAAGCCATCGGTTCGCAGATAAGCGATTACCTGATAAAGCCGGTTAACCCTAACCAGGTTTGGTTGAGTTTAAAAAAACTGATCGACAATAAAAGGTTGGTGGCAGAAAAAACAACCTCTGCTTACCAGCAGGAATTCAGGAGTTTGTTCATGGCGTTGAATGACAATCCTGATTACAATCAATGGATGGAAATTTACAAGAAACTGGTGTTTTGGGAACTGGAAATGAAGAAGAGTGACAGTCCTGAAATGCAGGAAGTTTTTCAATCGCAGAAAACAGAGGCGAACACCGAATTCTTCAAATTTATTTCTAAAAATTATGCTTCATGGGTTGGGCCAAAAAGTACGGATGGGCCGATCATGAGCCATAACATGATGAAGTTTAAAGTGCTGCCGCATGCACAAAAAGGAACACCCTTGTTTTTTGTATTGATCGATAACCTGCGCTTTGATCAGTGGAAAATGATACAGCCCATTTTTGCAGAAAGCTTCCGTATTCATGAAGAAGAAACTTTTTACGCCATTTTGCCAACCGCCACACAATATGCCCGCAATGCCATTTTTGCGGGATTGATGCCGGTGGAAATCGAAAAGCAATTTCCCAATCAATGGAAAAATGATGATGAAGAAGGTGGCAAAAATATGTTTGAAGAAGAATTCTTCAGGGCGCAACTGAAAAGATTGGGCAAAGCTGATCTGAAGTTTTCTTATACCAAAATTACCAATAACCATGATGGGCAAAAACTGGTGGACAGCATGCAGGACCTGTTGCATAACGACATCAACATCATCGTGTACAATTTTGTAGATATGCTGAGCCATGCCCGTACCGAAATGGAAGTGCTGAAAGAACTGGCAGGAGATGAAACGAGTTACCGCAGTCTTACCCATAGTTGGTTTGAGCATTCTCCTTTGCACCAGGCACTGAAAAAAATTGCGGATAAAAATATTACTGTCATCATTGGTACCGATCATGGCAGTGTGAGGGTAAAAACGCCGGCCAAAGTAATTGGCGATAAACAAACTACCGCCAACCTGCGTTATAAGCATGGCCGCAATTTGAATTATGAAGCAAGGGATGTATTGGCCTTTCGGGACCCAAAAGAAGCAGCTTTGCCAGTACCGAATGTAAACTCTTCCTTCATTTTTGCCAAAGGCGATGTGTTCCTTTGCTACCCGAATAACTACAATCATTTTGTAAATTATTACCGCAATACGTTTCAGCATGGCGGCGTGAGTTTGGAGGAAATGATTGTGCCGGTGATACGGATGACTAATAAGTAAACCCCCTCCGCCCCCTGAAGGGGGACTAAGGCAAGAGTATGGTGATGGATTAATGCACTGGATTGCTTGTACTTTAAATTTTACCAGTCAGACCAGGGACGTCAGACTGGTAAAATGCAATGCTGAATTTGATTTGCTGCTCAATGGTATGCAGTACAAGTGAGTGACACAACGGTGCCGCCATGAAAAACAAGTGTTGGTTTCATAAAATCAACCTCAAGGATTGATTAAACTAAAAGAAACAAATTTTTCTGAGCCTAATAGCCCCTTTGGGGGTTGGGGTAATCCACAGTTTGTGGAGAAAGTTATTTTAAAAATCGTTGCTATTGAAGCAAGTTGCACCCATCTAAAAGATTAGTTTTTGGATACTGGGTTGAAACTATGAAATACACACAGCACATATTAGATAAAATTGAGAAAATTGCCGAAGAAAGCGGGTATGTGATCCGTTATGAAAGGGGCACCTTTCAGAGTGGCTACTGCATTTTACAGGCTAAAAAAGTAATTGTACTTAATAAGTTTTTTCAAACAGAAGGCCGCATCAATACATTGATCGACCTGATGCCTCAACTGGATATTCATTTTGACGGGCTGACTTTGGAAAGCCAGAAAATGTTTGATGAGGTAATGAGTGCAGTTGCGGAGCGGTAATTTTTTCACGCAAAGACGCCGGGAAAATTACGACGCAAATTTTTATAAAGTCTCTTTCTTATTCCAGGCTATTGAAACGATGACCCAGCAATTTCCCGTTCTACAAGTCGCTTAATTTAAACACTTCTTTTTGCCGGATGCCTTTTTCTGTCTGTTGCAATGTGCAGCATTCATTTACCGGGTCATGCTCAAAAAACAGGAGATAATCTTTCTCCAGTGCCGTTGTTAAAAAACTTTTCTTTTCCTGCAACGTAGTTAGCGGAAACATATCGTAACCCATCACATAAGGCAAAGGTAAATGACCAATGGAGGGAAGCAAGTCTGCCATATAAACGATGGTTTTTTCTTTATACCGGATCACCGGCAACATCATGGCATCCGTGTGGCCGTTGGCTAATAAGAGTGATAAGTTATCAGTGATGTGTGATGGGATGGGATGCACCCCATTCACCATTGACGATTCACCATTCACGGGAGCAAACTTCAATTGCCCGCTTTCCTGTATCGGCAAAATATTTTCTTTTAAAAAACTGGCTTTCTCCCGGTCGTTTGGTTGGGTTGCCCATTGCCAGTGTGCTTCGTTGCTCCAATAGGTAGCATTTTTAAACGCCGGTACCAGTTGGCCGCCTTCTTTTACAATAGCGCCACCACAATGATCAAAATGCAGGTGTGTTAAAAAAACATCGGTGATATCATTTTTGGTAAAACGATGCTGCGCCAGCGATTTGTCAAGTGTATCATCACCATGCAGGTAATAATGGCCGAAGAATTTTGCATCCTGTTTATCGCCCAGGCCGGTATCGATCAGTATTAATTTGTCTCCTTCTTCAATCAACAGGCAACGCAAGGCCCAACTGCACAAATTATTTTCATCTGAAGGATTCAGTTTATTCCAGATGCTTTTGGGCACTACACCAAACATGGCGCCGCCATCCAGTTTAAAATAACCTGCGTTGATGGAGTACAATTTCATATCAGGGCTTTAATAGTTTTTGTTTCTGCAAAGCAAAATACAGGAAGACGAGGCCGATGGCAAAGAATACGATCAATGACAATACGGAATATTTCATGCTCAATATTTCACCGATATAACCAAAGCTGAAGATGCCGATTACAATGGCCAGCTTTTCTGCCAGGTCGTAGTAAGTAAAATAAGAAGCCGTATCTTTTGTCTCGGGCATCAGTTTAGAATAAGTGGAGCGGCTCAACGACTGGATGCCGCCCATTACCAAACCAACGGCAATGGCCAGTCCGTAAAAACTGTATTCAATGGGTGCCTGTTTTGGTGCCAGTTCAGTTTCCTTTTCCAGCAATTCCTTTTCTACTCTTTCAAGCCAAAGGGTATTTTTTGATTCTTCGGCCGCAACTTTTTCTGCTTTCAGGCTGTTGATTTTTTCATGTGCCTGCTGCAATGGTTCGGCAAAAGTGGCCGTTTCAAAAGCTGCGATGCAGATGATGATCCAGAAAAAAACCACGCCCATCAATACTTTGATGTTACCGAATTTGGCAGATAGTTTACTCATCAAAATAGCGCCCGGCACCGCTACCAACTGAATAATGACAACTGTTACAATGAGTTTGGTATCGGGCAATTGCAACAGGCGGCTGCCGAATAAAGTAGCGGCCAGCATCACGGTTTGTACACCCATGCTGTAAAAGAAAAAGCCACGCAGAAAGCGTTTCAGCACCGGCATTTCTTTTATTTCATGGTATACTTTTTTTACTTCCAGAAACCCATCTTTAAAAATATTTCCTTTCTCTTTTGACGGCGGCAGCACCGTTTGCGGCAACCTTGAAAAAGTGACCTGTGCAAAACCGATCCACCAAATGCCGACCAGCAAGAAAGTAATTCGGGTAGCCATGCCTGAATCGGGCACCATTATCACCAACGCAAATCCGATCATCTGCATGATAACGCTGCCCACATAGCCAAAAGAAAATCCTCTTGCACTGATGCGGTCCTGGTCCTGGGGCGCTGCAATTTCCGGCAGGTAGGCATTGTAAAAAACAAGACTGCCCACATAGCCCATGGCCGCCATAACAAACGCCAGTATACCCAGCCACAAATGTGCTACATCCCTAAAAAAGAACAGTAATAGACAACCAAAAGCACCGAGGTAACAAAAGAACTGCATGAAATTTTTCTTGTTGCCACGGGTATCTGCAATAGAAGTAAGAATGGGATAAGATAGGGCGATGAGCAAATAAGCGACCGCTATACAATAATCATATAAAGAAGAATTAATGAATTTTCTTCCAAGGAAAGTAACGGTTTCGTCGTGCTTGTTATCCCTTGCCACTGCCGTAAAATAGATAGGGAAAAAAGTAGTGGTGATGACAAGATTGTACACCGAATTGGCCCAATCGTACATGGCCCAACCATTAATAACTTTCTTGCTGGCAGTTTGCATTGATCGTAATTGAACAGGAAAAATAGCAAATAAAATGGAGGCGGCAACAGTCTGGTAAATCTTAGCTGATAATACCCATGCCGATCAGCGACAATAAGATGATACCAACAATTACCCGGTAAACACCCCATACTTTAAAGCCATATTTCTTTAAAAAGCCGATGAAGAATTTTATGGCCAGCATGGCTACAACAAAGGCAACGATGTTCCCGATGGCAAGTATTTTATATTCTTCGGCGCTGAAGCCTCCGGTTTCTTTGTGGTACTTCCATAGTTTGTAGCAGGTAGCTGCCAGCATGGTAGGCACTGCCAAAAAGAAAGAAAACTCTGCGGCAGCGCTGCGGGTCAAGCCCTGTTGCATACCGCCGATGATAGAGGCGGCGCTGCGGCTAACACCCGGAATCATCGCAATACATTGCCAAACACCAATGATGATGGCTTTAGGAAAACTGATCTTTTCTTCGCTGTCGATGGTTGGGTTTTTAAATACATTGTCGATGAACAACAATACAATGCCCCCTGCAAGCATGGTGATGGCCACGGTGGTAGCGCTTTCTAACAACGCATCAATTTTTTTGGACAATAAAAAACCGAACACCAAAGCCGGCACT
>CAXTPJ010000281.1:0-5174 GCA_964245855.1 uncultured Ferruginibacter sp.
GGGAAGTTTATTTACAGCCGAAATAATAGACAACAACCGAAAAAAATGTGTTGTAAGCATCGTAAATAAATCAAAAATCAAAAATCATACATCAAAAATTTCCCTTGCTGTTTCATTGGTAAAAAATGCCAGCCGGTTTGAATGGTTATTGGAGAAAGCAACTGAGATCGGTGTGTCTGAAATTATACCGCTCATCTGTACCCGAACAGAGAAACAGCATTTTCGCCACGACCGGATGAAAGGGGTTTTGATCAGCGCCATGCTGCAATCGCAGCAGTGCTGGCTACCCGTATTGCATGAGCCAACTAAATTTTCAGCAGTAATAAATAAGGTATCTCAACAACAAAAATTCATTGCGCATTGCGAAGACGAAAACAGTAAAGTACAATTGGTTACGCAATTGAATAATGCCGAAGGCCCCAAACTTATATTGATAGGGCCGGAAGGTGATTTCACCAAAGAAGAAATTGAATCGGCCTTACAAAATAAGTTTACTGCTGTAGCATTGGGCAACACCAGGTTGAGGACAGAAACTGCCGGTATAGTGGCCGCCGCATTGCTTTGCAGCAAATGATTTTAATGAGCAATACCATCGCCGGTTTTCTTATCCCCCAGCCTTGGCTCATTTAATTTAACCACATGCTTTTTAGCAGCCCGCTTCATCATAGTCATGTTGAGGAGTTCTACAATAAAAGAAAAAGCCATACCAAAATAGATATAGTTTTTCATGTGCATTTTTTCTGCTGTTTCATGGTCCCACCCTTCCATTAACAGGCTTAAACCAATCATTACAAGAAACGATAAAGCTAACATTTTTAATGTAGGATGCTTGTGTATGAACGATGCAATTTTGGGGCTGAACAGGAACATGACTGCCATGGCTATTACTACTGCAGCAATCATTATTTCTACATGTTTAGCTGTACCCCCGGCGGTTATAATACTGTCAAAGGAAAAAACGGCATCAATAAGCATGATCTGTGCAACTGCCTGCCCCATCGTTATTGCTTTTTGATTACCGGCTTCGGCATTGGGATCCTCTCCTTCCAGTTTGCCGTGTATTTCTTTCACAGATTTATATATCAAAAACAATCCACCTGCCAGCATTACCAGGCTTGCCAAATCAAAACCTTTGCCGGCGATTTCAAAAACCGATTTGCCTTTCTGGGACAACAACCAGCCAAGCCCCATCAGCATCAGGCTCCTGGAAATGATACCGGTGATCATCCAGATAACCCTTGATTTTTTTTGCTCTTTCGCTGTTTTGAGGCGATTCATGATAATGCTTACAAAAATTACATTATCAATACCCAAAACAATCTCTAAAATAACCAGTACAAAAAAACTAATAATACTTTCACTCGTGAATAACTGCTCCATCAGATTTTTTAATTAGGTGCAAATATATTGCAGTTGCTGTGCCAAATAAAAAATCCCGCCCAAAGGCAGGAGTTATAAATTGTTTTCCGAAACCAGTTTACTATTTCGTTGTATCCGTTGCTGGGGCGTCCGGCTTTTTTTCTTCGCTGGTTAGTTCTTCATATTTATCCTCAATCTTCTCTTTCAGATCATGCGCTTTTTCTTTGGTTACATCCCATACCTCTTCTGCTTTGTCTTCTACCTTATCCCAAACTTCTTCTGCCTTTTCTTTTAAGTCACCCAGCTTGTCTTTCATTTTATCCAGAAAGCTTTGTTCTTGTTTTTCTTCGCTCATAATTGTAATTTTTTTGTTGGAAAAATAATGTTGTAGGTATTTTCTTGCGGCGAATATAAAGATGGTGATTTTTTACAAGCCGGAACATATATTTTTTACAATGGCCGGCCCTTCATAAATAAAGCCTGTCCATACCTGAACCAGGGATGCACCGGCAGCAAATTTTGCATTGGCATCGGCTGCTGTAAAAATACCGCCGCTGGCGATAACCGGTATCTGTCCATTGGTTTTTTGATTGATGTATTGAACAATTTCCGTACTTCTTTTTTGCGCCGGCAAACCGCTCAAACCGCCGGCACCAATGGTTTCCTGTTCGCTGTTACTGGTTTTTAAATTGCTGCGGTCAATGGTGGTATTGGCTGCCACAATTCCATCCAGTTTTATTTCCAACGCAAGGTCTATCACATCATCGATCTGTTCGGTGGTGAGGTCGGGCGCTATCTTTAAAAGGATGGGTTTAGGTGAATGGTGAATGGTGAATGGTGAATGAGGGATTTCATTTTCTTGCTTTGCTATGGATGGCTTTGTTTCCTGTTTTTCTGTAGTCCATGGTCCATGGTCTACAGTCGGGCCATCTTCCATTGACGATTGATCATTGTCCATTGACGAATTTTCCATTGACAAATTCATCTGCTGAAGGTTAACCAATATCTTCCGCAATGAATCTTTTTCCTGTAATTCTCTTAATCCGGGTGTGTTAGGACTGCTTACATTAACCACAAAATAATCGACATAAGGATGCAGCGCTTTAAAGCAGGTTGCATAATCTTTCCAGGCACCTTCGTTTGGGGTGATTTTATTTTTTCCGATGTTACCACCGATAATGATTTTTGATTGGTGATTGGTGATTGGTGATTTCCTCCACTCAATTAATCTTTGTACAATTACTGCAACTCCATCGTTATTAAATCCCATTCTATTAATAAGCGCTTTGTCTTTAGGTAAGCGAAAAAGGCGGGGTTTATCGTTACCGGCCTGAGGTTTAGGTGTTACGGTACCAATTTCTACAAAGCCGAAACCAAGTGCTTCCAGTTCATTCAGGTAACGGGCATTTTTGTCGAAGCCGGCACCAAGTCCGACCGGGTTTTTGAAGTTGATACCCAGGAACTGCTTTTGCAATTGTGCGCCTTTGGGTAAAAACTGGTTGCTGATGATTCTTTTTGCAAAAGAAATTTTGCATAACAACCTCAGGGTGTTCATGGAAAAATAATGCACCCATTCCGGGTCGAATAAAAAAAGAATTGTCCTGATAAACTGATACATGCGGCAAATATAATTGAGTTTGGTTTTTTGGAAGGAACTGCTACCTTTGGTATAGAAAGTTGCATAAACAACCTTTTTGTTTAGATTGCTTTTAAAAGATCCATTTAATTACCACAGTACAAGAGTGCGACGCCAATGAAGCCGATGCTGGCACCACAGTCCGGTACAAAAAAAAATTTACTATGCAGGACGCTTATATCGTAGCCGGTTTTCGTACGGCTGTTGCTAAAAGTAAGAAAGGCGGTTTTCGTTTTACGAGGCCGGATGATTTAGCCATTGATGTGATAAAAGGGTTGCTGGCCAGTGTGCCGCAACTGGATGCAAAAAGAGTGGATGATGTAATTGTTGGAAACGCTGTACCTGAGGCGGAGCAAGGCTTACAGGTTGGCAGGTTGATTGCTGCAAAAGCGGTTGGCATTCATGCACCGGGCATTACCATTAACCGTTATTGTGCCAGCGGACTGGAAAGCATTGCTATGGCAACGGCAAAAATTCGCAGCGGCATGGCGGAATGTATTATTGCGGGTGGCGTAGAAAGCATGAGCTTGGTACCAACAGCAGGATGGAAAACTTCACCTTCTTATGCTATTGCGAAAGATGAACCGGACTATTATTTAAGCATGGGTTTAACGGCAGAAGCGGTAGCCAGAGAGTACAATGTAAGCCGGGAAGACCAGGATTTGTTTAGTTATAACAGTCACTTAAAAGCCGGCAATGCCATTAAAGAAGGCTATTTTAAAACCGGCATTTTGCCGATTACCGTTGAGCAGGTTTACCTGGATGAAAAGAATAAAAAACAAAAGAAGAATTATGTAGTAGATACGGATGAAGGCGTAAGGGCTGATACTTCTGTAGAAGGCCTGGCCAAACTGAAACCGGCTTTTGCCATGGGCGGTTGCGTTACGGCTGGCAACAGCTCACAAACCAGTGATGGCGCTGCCTTTGTGATTGTGATGAGTGAAAAGGTGATCAACGAACTGGGATTGAAACCCATTGCCCGGCTGGTAAACTGTGCCAGTGCCGGCGTTCATCCACGCATTATGGGCATCGGCCCGGTTGAGGCGATCCCGAAAGTATTGCGACAGGCAAATATGAACCTGGGCGATATTGATTTAATTGAATTGAATGAAGCCTTTGCTTCTCAATCGCTTGCAGTGATACGCCAGTTAAATTTGAACCAGGATATTGTGAACATCAACGGTGGCGCCATTGCATTGGGCCATCCACTGGGTTGCACCGGTGCCAAACTGACCATTCAATTGGTGAATGATATGAAACGGTTGAGTAAAAAATACGGCATTGTTTCGGCCTGTGTTGGCGGCGGACAGGGAATTGCGGGGATAATTGAAAATATTGACTAAACTTTTTCATTACACAAAATATCACTGATTACACGAATTCGTATAACTATTGAAAGTTTTAATATCATTTCTAAGGCGGTATATTGTATCGCCTTTTTTATTGCGTTCTGTGCTGAAAATGTGGATTACCCGAATTACTAAATAAACGGCTTAATTTTACAGCCGTAAATTACTTACCATGACAGAAACAAAAAGACAAAAACAGGTAGCAGGATTGATCAATGAAGAGTTGAATGATATTTTCCGCCGCATGGGGCTAACAATGGTATATGGCGGCATGATCTCTATTTCTAACGTTAAGATTACGCCGGACCTTTTTGAAGCAAGGATTTACCTGAGCATGTTCCAGGTAAAAGATACGCAGGCTGCACTGCACAAGTTTGAAGAAAAATATCAAGAGATCAGGAAAGAACTGGGTACAAGGGTTCGCCACCAGTTGAGGAGCATTCCCGAATTGAAATTCTTTATTGATGACACATTGGATTATGTGTTTAAAATGGAAGAATTGTTTGATAAGATCAAGAAAGAAGAGAAAAAAGATCTTTGATTTTGTGATGTATGATTTGTGACTTGTGATTTTTAGGGCAAGCGTAATTTAATGCTGGAAGGATACTGAGAAATTTGATTTATTATTTTGTTTGGCACAAAGGCCGAATAAGAAAATCAACAATATCCTTTTTGATCTGTGATCTTGTGTATCAAGAAGAATAAATTATTTATTGGATAAAAAAATACCACAATCCAACAATTCAACAACAGCTCTGATAACAACAACTCCCCTTTCTTCAAATAAAACAATCTCACAATTGTACTTAACCTTTGCCTGGCGCTATTTT
>CAXTPJ010000282.1:0-5142 GCA_964245855.1 uncultured Ferruginibacter sp.
ATACTCATCAACTGGCTAAAATAACCATCGTACAAAGCTTTTTGAGAAGCCCTGTCGCTATTCTTGCATCCATTAAGCAATTGCTGCAGCGCTGGATCCATTGTGCTATTTCGCAGTTAAAATTTAGTTCTTAAAATAATGAAGTATAAATAGAACGATACAAAACAATTGATTGGTTATAAGTAAAGACTGCTCACCGATACAAAACAACGCAGCATGATAAAATATATTTAGCAGGTACGTTTATGAATATTGTGTTACCGGCATTTGTTCTTAACTCAACATCGTTGCCGTCCGAATCGGTTCATCCGGGCGGATGCCACTCCCTTGTACTATTGTTTTTCATATCATCATTTATTGCTGGTCCAACCGTCTTAATTGTTTCAACAACTTTTAAGTCAATGCCGTTAACTTACCGGCTTTCTCCTTAAAATGTTTTTTTTGGGTAGCAAAGAGTGCAAAGACATAAAGTTTTATTACGTTTTCTTTGCGCTTTTTGGGGCGTATTTGCATGATATTCTTTAAATAAACGATATTGACGCTCAAGTTACAAAAGCAGGCTGACTTCACAGCATTAAAAAAGCCATCCAAAAGGATGGCTTTCAAAAAATATGTTGGTTGAATTATGCCAGTTTCTCTACCTGCATGTAATTGAGTTCTACCGGGGTAGCACGTCCAAATATTTTTACTTGTACTTTCAATTTCTTTTTCTCATCATTCACCTCTTCTACCATACCGTTAAAGTCGTTGAACGGACCATCAATGATTTTGATGGTTTCACCGATAATGAATGGTTCGCTCATGGTAATTCCACCTGCTTCGCCCAATTCATCTACCTTACCCAGCATTTTATTTACCTCTGCTTTACGCAAAGAAATGATATTGCCTTTACTTCCTTTACCATCCGTTAAAAAATGCATTACGTTGCTGATGTTGCTGATATGTTGCACCATGTCATCATTGAGTTTATTATCAGCTACTTCTATCATCACATAACCAGGATAGAAATTCCTTTCCCTCATTACCTTTTTACCAGCCTGAACTTTGTATACTTTTTCAACCGGTAAAAATATCTGTTTAATAATTTCAGACCATCCGTTGCGGATAATATCCTTATCGAGGTACTCCTTAATTTTACGTTCTTTGCCGCTTACTACACGGAGAACGTACCATTTATTTTCCTTTTCCGATACGATTGTTTCTTCCATTATTATTTTAATATAGAGTAAATAAATTTCATAGAGCCATTAGCGATAAAGTCCATGATACCAACCAATGCTGTGATAAACAAAGTAGCGCCCAACACAATCATAGTCGACTGCTGCAGTTGCTCCCAGGTAGGCCAGGTTACTTTTTCTACTAACTCTGTGTACGAGTCCTTTAAGTACGTTGAAAATTTGTTCATAATAAAGAAAGTTTAAACGTTTAAGGTTTAAAGTATAAGGTTAGCTGAATCAATACAACTTTGAACCTTAAACTTTAAACTTTCAACCGAAATAGCACGGGCACTAGGATTCGAACCCAGATCAAAGGTTTTGGAGACCCGTATGCTACCGTTGCACCATGCCCGTGTAAAAAAAGCCTCCCTAAATCCCTCCAAAGGAGGGACTTGAAGAGACTGATTATGTAATGAACTTTTTATAGTACAAAAGTACCTAAGGCTAATTACCAAAGGTACTTTTGTTATTGAAGGCTTCTTAAGCCCCTCCTTCGGAGGGGTTGGGGAGGCTCTCTTATTTTACAATTTCAGTAACCTGACCAGCACCTACAGTACGGCCACCTTCACGGATTGCAAATTTCAAACCTTTTTCCATTGCGATTGGTTGGATCAACACAACATTCAATGAAGTGTTATCGCCAGGCATAACCATTTCAGTACCAGCATTCAAAGTAACTTCACCAGTTACATCCGTAGTACGGAAGTAGAACTGAGGACGGTATTTGTTGAAGAATGGAGTGTGACGTCCGCCTTCTTCTTTGCTCAATACGTAAACTTCACCTTTAAATTCAGTGTGCGGAGTGATAGAACCTGGTTTGCAAAGAACCATACCACGACGGATCTGGGTCTTTTCAATACCACGCAATAACAAACCTGCGTTATCACCAGCTTCACCTTCGTCCAATAATTTTTTGAACATTTCAACACCGGTACAAGTGGTAGTCAATGGTTTTTCCATCAAACCTACTACTTCGATACCTTCACCAACTTTGATACGGCCTCTTTCGATACGACCGGTAGCAACAGTACCACGACCAGTAATAGAGAACACATCTTCCACACTCATCAGGAATGGTAAATCAACCAACCGTGGAGGTAAAGGAATGTAGCTATCAACTGCATCCATCAATTCGTTTACTTTAGCAACCCATTTTTCTTCGCCAGCTAAAGCGCCGGTTGCAGAACCCTGGATGATTGGAGTATTATCACCATCGAAACCGTAAGAAGTCAACAACTCACGAATTTCCATTTCAACTAATTCTAATAATTCAGGATCATCTACCAGATCAACTTTGTTCATGAAAACAACGATCTGAGGTACACCTACCTGGCGTGCCAACAGAATGTGTTCTTTAGTTTGTGGCATTGGTCCGTCAGTAGCAGCAACTACAAGGATAGCACCGTCCATCTGGGCAGCACCAGTGATCATGTTTTTAACATAATCGGCGTGACCCGGACAATCTACGTGAGCGTAGTGACGGGTAGCTGTAGCATATTCTACGTGAGCGGTATTGATAGTGATACCCCTTTCTTTTTCTTCAGGAGCACCATCGATATCGTCATAGTTTTTCTTTTCCGCTAAACCTCTTTTTGACAAAACATCGGTTATAGCGGCTGTAAGTGTTGTTTTACCATGATCCACGTGACCGATAGTACCAACGTTTAAGTGGGGCTTATCCCTCTTGAATGATTCTTTTGCCATTGTTTATTTTTTAATATTTGTTTTGAAAATTGGTTTCATTTTAAGTCTGTAACCATTGACTTCAAAATTTATTTCACTGAATAAATTACTTATTCATCAAGAGCCATCAGTGAGAATCGAACTCACGACCCCTTCCCTACCAAGGAAGTGCTCTACCCCTGAGCTACGACGGCTTAAACCATTCTGCCATCGCAGGCAGAAACTGAGCGGAAGACCGGGCTCGAACCGGCCACCTGAAGCTTGGAAGGCTACCGCTCTACCAAATGAGCTACTTCCGCTAATCAAATATGCAAATGTGCCAATAGGCAAATTTGCAAAAAAAAGAACTATATAATCAAATATTGCATACCTGCATAATTTGCCATTTTGCATATTTGAATGGTGGGCAGAGTAGGGTTCGAACCTACGTACTCGTACGAGAACAGATTTACAGTCTGCCGCCTTTAACCACTCGGCCATCTGCCCATTTTCTTTAGATGAAAACATCTGTTAGAAATAATTCCACAATTTCAATTTATTGTACAGGCTAAATACCTGAACAATGCTGAGCCGAAGACTGGAGTCGAACCAGCGACCTACTGATTACAAATCAGTTGCTCTACCAACTGAGCTACTTCGGCAAAAAGTCATTATTTAAGCATTTGAAAAACATTTCAAAACTAAATCCGGAGATCAACTATTGAATTGCTAAAAACCGCTTAACCTCATTTAAAGAACTTTGTAAAAACCGGCACATAAAATAGCACCTGATTTTTTCGGAAGGCAAAGGTAAGAGAAAATGATTAATACAAAAATTTTGAAAAGACTTTTTTTGACAAAAATTTAAAATGTGGAGAACAGGTTAGCAAGCAAAAAAAATCCCCGGTTTTTCCGGGGACTTTTCATTTATTTTAAGCGGCCAATCTTTCTTTCTTTCGCTTTATTTGATTGATCACAGAATCAAGCGCTTCATCAAAACTTTCTTCAAAAGATTTAGAGGAATGTTTTACAAAAAAATCATACCTGGGTATGTGTACTTTAATTTCAGCAACCTTGTCTTTAATGTTATGTACTACATTATCAAGCTTCAAATACACATCCACTTTGGTTATTCGGTCGTGAAACTGAAATAGTTTGGAGAGTTTTTTTTCTACATAAGAAACCAATTTAGAATCTGCGTCAAAATGTACAGTCTGAATGTTTACGTTCATAGCAATCTAATTTTTATTAGTGAACAATTGTGTGAAAATTGGGGTAGACATATTAACTCATAGGCTGCCAGTTAATTTAAGAAGTGCTTTGAGGAAATCATAGTTCAAGTTAGCCATACCCATTTGTAATTCCAAAAATTTATTTTGCTTAAAACAACCAAATCCAAAAATTATTGTCCACAGGTAAAAATTATGCTTTCGGGTGCGCTTTCTTATAAATGTCCTTTAATTTTTCTATGGTATTATGCGTATAAACCTGCGTTGCTGCAAGACTGCTATGGCCAAGCAATTCCTTTACTGCATTGATGTCTGCCCCATTGTTCATTAAATGTGTAGCGAAAGTATGACGCATTACATGAGGGCTTCTCTTTTCAATAGTGGTTACCAGCGATAAATATTTTCGAACGATGTTATACACATACTTTGGATATAGTTTTTTGCCCGTTTTATTCAACAAAACATGCTGGCTGTCGAAAGTTTCAAAGCTGCTTGGTTTGCTGGCTATGTAAACTTTTATCAACTTTATTAATTCGTTACTAACCGGTATTATTCTTTCCTTATTTCCTTTGCCCAACACTTTTACCTGGCAATTGCCTGCATCAATCTGCGATTCTTTTAATCCAACTAACTCTGCCTGGCGGATGCCGGTATGGTAAAACAATTCCAGTATCAGCCGTTCTGTTTTTCCTTCCCAGTTGTCAGGAAATTCCACGTGCCTGAATAAAGTGTCCACACCTTTTTCATCCACATATTGCGGCAGTCTTTTTTTGTTTTTAGGCGAAATGATAGCCGCCATCGGGCTGGAGGTAATGGTTGCTGATTTTAACTGGAATTTGAAAAATGATTTCAGCGCAGATATTTTTCGGTTGATGGATTTAGATTCCATCTTTTCTTCTCCTTTTAAATTTGCCAGCCAGCTCCGTACAAAAGATGCACTGATCTCGTTTAGCGGTACTTCGCCAAACTGCAGTTGAAAAAAAAAGAAAAATTGAGTAAGATCGTTTTTGTAAGATATGATGGTATGTTGCGAA
>CAXTPJ010000283.1:0-5140 GCA_964245855.1 uncultured Ferruginibacter sp.
TGTTAAAATAATTTTCCCCGTTGCAGATGCACAGGCATTTGGGCTTGCAAAGGACGACCCGGTAATTTTTGGGGTAGGCTTTACCGTTACATTAACAGTTGCAGGCAAAGATTTGCAGGCACCCTGTGTAGCGGTAGCTGTTACTGTGTAAATGCCGGAATTAGCAGTTGTAGCATTGGCAATGGTTGGGCTTTGTAATGTGCTGGCGAAAGCAGGTCCTGTCCATGCCCATGTTAAAGGTATGGTACTGGTAGTAGTTGCAGTTAACCGAAGGGTTGAATCGCCACACAACGGAGTGTTGGCAGATGCAACCGGTGTAGCTGGTGTGGTATCTATTATGATGTCAACGCTACCCAACGGAGAGGTACAGTTAGCAATTTTTACCGATACCGAATAGGTACCTGCTGCTGCAACAGTAATAGTATTGATCTGGGGATTAAAAATGTTACTGGTAAAACCATTCGGCCCGCTCCAGGTGTACACTGCATTGCCCGGTGTAGTAGTGGAAGCTGAAAGGTTGAGTGTCCCGCCACTGCAGATGGGTGTATTGCCGTTAGCAACAGGTGTTGCCGGTGGGTTAGGATCTGACAAACCAAATGGCCCAACAATATTGGAAGAACAGTTATTAGCTGTAACAAAAATATTGGAGTATGTACCAGAGACCAGGTTGCCGAGTACATAAGTTGTTGATGATGCAGGAATTGTTACGACTGTTGGTACGCTGGTATTAAAAACATACGACAGTGTATAGCTGCTTGATGCTGCCAAACCTGCAATGGTAATCGAACCGGTGGCAGTGCCACAACCAGTGGGATTGGCAGGAGTTGCAGAAATAACTGCTGTTGCATTTACGGTAACTGTTGTGGTTGCTGTATTGGAGCAACCGGCGGTAGTTCCGGTTACTGTGTAAGTAGTGGTGGCAGATGGATTTGCTGTTGCTACTGCACCGGTAGTTGTATTTAAACCTGTTGCGGGCGACCAGGAATAACTATCCGCACCGGCGGCCGTTAGCGTTGTATTGCTGCCACTACAAATGGCAATGGCTGTTGGGTTAACAGTTACTACCGGTAATGGGTTGACTGTTACTGAAACAGTATCTGTTGAAGAGCAGTTAGATGCATTGGTGACTGTTAAAGTATACACTGTAGTAACAGGTGCATTAGTAATATTAGAAAGCGTAATAGTTGGATTGGCAATTGCAGGATTACTTAAGCCAGTTGTTGGTGACCAGGCATAAGCGATGTTTGCAAGCGGTGCAGTACCAATAGTTGCAGTACCGTTGCTGCAAAAGGATTGAGAAGCGCCGGCATTGGCAACTGGTGCTGGGTTTACTACAATAGATAGGGTGTCAATAGTTGTTCCGCATTCATTTTTAACCGTATCAGAAATTCTGTATGTGCCTGCTGTATTAAATGTTATTACTCCGGGATTGGCATTCGTAGTTGAATAAAAAGAAGACGGCGTTCCTCCGGGAAAGAACCATCCGTAGGAAGTATTTGTTCCTCCGCATGACAGGGCATTGATTGTTGGAGAAACTGTTCCGCCTGCGCAAATATTAAGAGGCGATACCGTTAAGGTAACTTCTGGTTTTCTTTTCACAATAAACGTTTCAACCGAAGAAGTAACAGGCGAACATTTGCTTAGCAATGTTAGCGATACCGTATAAGTACCCTGGTTGTTGAACCTGATTTTAGGATCTGCTGATGTATCACTTGTTCCATTGATAAATACATAATCTAAAGCAGAGTCTGCTGTACACGTGGAGGAAGCTTTTGTAACATTCCACTGCCTTGTTACTGTTCCGCAAGTCGGTAGGTTGGTGGATGTGTTGGTAAAGTTTACCGGTAATGGATTGCAACCGGTGATTGTAGTAGAGGTAAAGGACGGCGATGGCGGCGCTTGAACGCAGATGGTTTTTGTAATGGTATCAAAACGACATGCAGTTGGAGCATTGGCATTATTTCTAACAATCAAAGTTACTTGATAGACTCCTTGTTGAGAGAAATTAGCTGAAAAAGCCTGATCTCCAGGAGAGTTGGGGAATATACCAGTATTCCCTGTTACTGTCCAAGAATTCGGAGTCCCTGAAATAGCTGCTATAGACCAAAAAACAGATTTACTTGAATCACATTGATATGTTGCACTTGGTCCAGAGCCGATTTGGACAACTACCGAGCCGTTTGTAGAAATATTTGTAAACGTCGTATTGGAATTAGTACACACAATTGAATCAGGGGAAATTGAAAAGTTAGCATTAGGAGGTAATACAGTTGTAATACCTCCGACAGTGCCAGGTGTGGTACCGCATGGATTCGAGGCAAATATTGTTACTACAAAGGTGTTTGCTTGTAATGTATTTGGAGCTCCACAGGATGAATTTGTGAATGTATGATCAAACGTTGCAGGAGGTGGATGATTAAAGATTAAATCTGGAGAGCCATCATTGAAAGTTACTGTATATACAGTTCCTAGTGGATTACTGCTCGTCCGTGTTGTATCAATAAAGAATGTCTTTGTTGATGGTAAACATAAATATGTTGTATTACCACTTGTTGACAATCCAACAGCGGGGTTTGAGCCAATATATACAGAGTATTCAGTAGTGTCTTTACATCCTGCACCAGTTACAATAAATTGAAGATTTTTAAATCCTGTTGTGGAATATGTATGAACTGCAGAATCCATAGTGCCAGACGAAAAGACATTTCCATCGCCCCAATTAATTTGGTATAAAGTATTTATAGAATTTGTGGAAGAAATATTTTTAACCGTTAAGATATTATTGCTCAAATTGCAAAGCTTGAATTCCGGGAAATTATAAGGATCTGTTAGAGATGCATCGGGAAATGGAACAGTAGCGATAGTTTGTTGAGTTGTTGAACTGCATCCATTTGCACCTGTAACAGTTAAAATCACAGTATGTGTGCTTGGATTATTAAAGCCTGATCCAATAAAACTATGGTGTGGATTATCATCAGTAGAGGTGTTATCGTTCCCTGAATTTGGATCTCCAAAATTCCAATGGTAATTTAAGTTTCCTGATCCATTCTGTACTGAAGTACTCGTAAAATTTATTGATCGTCTTTTATAAAAACACCCAGCTGTTGGAGTATAAATAAATGATGCCGTTGGTAATGGTTTTATTATAACAATTACAGGACCCAATGTATCGCCTGTGCCACCTCCATTTATTACTACTTTGTAACTTCCTGCAGATGTTGCAGTATATGTAGCACTTGCACCGACTAGCGTTGTGCCATTAAACCATTGAAAAGAAGTAGGAGATCCGCTTATCACAGATAAAACCTGACTAGTTCCTGAACAAATCCCAACTGTTCCAGTCGGGCTAATAGTCTGCCCCACACAAAACAATTTGCAAAAGCAAAGCAAAAAGACAGGTATAAAATATTTCATCAAAAGTTAGTTGGTAAAGGTTATAAGGGTTGCTGTTAGTTTAAAGTAAACCGGAGAAATATGGGTATGTGGTCGGATATTTTGCTGGCGTTGTCAAGGGTTGAAAAGGATTGGTAAAAATGGATGACGCCGGATCCGGTAGCCATTACCGCCGTGCTGTTATAAAAGATATTATCAAATTCCGAAGCCAGGCAATCATCGCCGATGCACTGGTGGCGCAACGAAGTCTTTTGCGCCGTTAATGCAGGCTGGTAGCCCATTTTCTTTAAAGGATTGAATACGGTATGCGATTGCGGACAATTAAAATCACCGGCAAAAATCAAATTGAGCGTGGGATATGTTTCCGGCAAAAACTTAAAATATTTGATCTCTGTTTCCGGCTGTTTTGATTTGGTAATGGCATGAAAATTCACCAAAGTAAATTGCTGTGAGCCGGTTTGAAAAGTAGCATAAAATGGTTCCCGGTCAATTTCAAAATTGTACTTTTTTTCCAGCCAGGCATCCCCTATCTTTTTCAGGTGATTGGTTTTCCAGATAAATGCATACCGCTCCTGTTTGTAAGCCGGGCTTGCTGTTGGATCGCTCACTGTATAATCCCATTGGCTGCCTTGCTGATTTAATGTTTCCTGTAACCTGGCAACTGCCCGGGCGCCTCCATAACCAGCCACCACTTCCTGTATGGCAACCAGATCATATCCATTAATTGTGTTCGCAATAAAGGCTATTTCTTCTAGAGATTTTGACTGTCCGAAATCTTTCAAATTCCAGGAACATATAGCTACACCGGCTTGTGCAAAAGCAGTTATAGAAAAAAAGAAAAGCAGTAACAGGTAAACGTATCTCATAAATTAAAAAAATATCACATTTTAAAAATAGGGTATTTATAAAGACAGTTGGGTACCATCTGCTGGGTATTTTCAATACGACATTAAAAAAGGGTGATTCAACGGTATTGTTACACCGTTAAACCACCCTTTTGTTATAAAAGCTGATTATTGTTTTAAATGTAGCAAATCATCGTCGCCATGAAAAACTCAAAGTACAAGTGAGTGACACAACGATGCTGCTCAAAGTTGTTAAAGCTGGTTACAAAATGAAAAACCTGGATTACTTAATTGATCGTCCAGATTTCATTGCCACGTAGCAGTTTATCGAGATCGCCGGCACCTTTTTTGGCGATCACTTCTTCAATCTGCATGGCCATGCCATCTTCGTAGCAAGCCCGATCGGTTTCGTAAAAAACGCCGAATGGCCTTGGTAAGTGGCCGGCCAGCCTTGGGTCGTCGAACATCCTTACCAATATCTGTGCTTTGTAAAAATCCTTTTCATCGTGTATCCACAAATCATCTGTGCTGGCACCTTCTTGCAGGTCAACGATCACCGGTTTAAAACCATCCAGTTTAATGCCTTTGTTGTTGGTTGCTCCAAAAACCAGCGGCTTGCCCTGTTCTAAAAACAACACTTCATTGGCTTTGCTGCTTTTTTCGGTGAATACTTCAAAAGCGCCGTCATTGAAAATATTGCAGTTTTGATAGATCTCTAAAAAAGAAGCGCCTTTGTGTGCCTGGCTGCGTAACAGCATGGCCTGCAAATGTTTGGGGTCACGGTCCATGGTACGGGCAATGAAACTTCCATCTGCGCCCATGGCCAGCGCCAGTGGATTGAACGGATGATCGATGCTGCCGAACGGCGTTGATTTGGTTATTTTATTTTCTTCTGATGTTGG
>CAXTPJ010000284.1:0-5137 GCA_964245855.1 uncultured Ferruginibacter sp.
TTTTTCCTTCATCTGGAAGTGATTTTTAAAATCTGGAAATGAAGTACTTTTTCTTCAGAAGAAAATTGCTTTATTATTCAGCAATTACTTTCTGTGTATCAACTAAAACACCGTTTACTGAAGTTTCAACAACATAGATACCTTTTGCTACAGTAGTCATGTTAGCAAGTTCAACTGTATTGTTACCTTTTACTACCAATGTGTTGTTCGTTGCAACAGTCTGACCGGTCAGACTTTTTACAGTAATCACTGCATTGCCATTTTGCGTAGCAGTAAACCTGATGCTGGTATTTTTTACCCCAGCAGTTGTATCCAAGGTAGTTGTGTGTAAGTTTACGATCATTACATTGCTGTAAGAAACTATACCGGTAGCAGCAGTTTGTTTAATGCGATAGTAAGCTATTTCCCTTCCATTCAGTGCTGCTGCATTATCGTTTACACGGTAATTTTTTAAACTGCTGTTATTGGAAAAACTGATGTCCAGCGTAGCAATTGTTGTAAAATTATTGCTGTAAAAAGAACGTTCAATTTCATAATGACTGTTACCGGTTTCATTTTTTGCCACCCAGTTTAAGGTTACGGTATTTTCAGTTGTGCCGTTGGTTAAAGAAGGAGTAGATGCCAAGGTGGTGTTAATAATCTCTATATTGTTTGCGTTAGCAGTTGAAACCAGGGCGATGATGCTGAAGAAGATAGTTGCGATTGTTTTCATTTTTTCTCGGGGTTTGATCTTTAGTAATCCCAAGTTGTGCCAATAAATACCCTATTGATTTTCAATAATTTACAAACAGTCGTCGCATTTATATTTCCATTTAAAGGAATGCTAATTGATGAAATGGAAAAGAAAGCCTTTTGCTCAGTTGGCAAATTTGTTTTCAAAGATTGGTTAAGTACCCGTTAATAAACAATTCTGTCTTTGTGGATCTTTTTGTTTACATTGAGAGGCATAATGGGGAATAACCTTCATTATTATCCTCATTTAAGATCCAATGGCTTTTTTAGACGATGTGCTGCAACCACCAGCTTATGGCTGGAAAGATGCTTCCGGTAACTTTAGCAAACCCACCGCTTCCATGATCTGGAAGGAATTTTTTTCAAGGTTAAATGTGTTTAAGGATAGAAAAAACTGGCTGCCTTTTTTTAGCTGGTTGAAAGTACTTGCCCTGTTTCCCTTTTTTGTTTTGTTTGTCACCCAATATTTCAGCTTTCCCTTACTGGCTGCGGGTTTTGTATATGGGATGATATTGATGGGTACCCACGGCACCATCTGGTATCATCGTTATTGCACACATGGTGCTTTTACTTTTAGAAATAACTGGTGGAAGTTTTTCACTAAGAACCTTATCCTCAGCATTATCCCCGAAGAAATTTATGTGGTATCACATCATGTACACCACGCCAAAAGCGATACACCCGGTGATCCATATTTTGCAGAAGGCGGCTTCCTGTATTGCTTTTTAGCAGACGTAAACCATCAGCCGATTGCAAAAGATTTATCTGAAAAAGATTATGACCATGTGTTGTGTTTAATGAAACATACCGGCTGCGATGGAAATAATTATACCCAATATCAAAAATGGGGATCGTTTGCCAAACCAATGGCCAGCGTTATCAACTGGATCATCAACTGGGGTTTCTGGATCGCCGTTTTTTACCTGGTTGGCGGCTGGGGTTTGGTGACAGCCTTATTTGCCGGCTCCTTTATTTGGGCTGTGGGCGTTCGTACGTTTAATTACGAAGGCCATGGCAAAGGAAAAGATTTACGCCAGGAAGGGACAGACCATAACAAAAGCGATATGTCCATTAACCAGTTTTGGCCGGGCTACGTTGCGGGAGAATGGCACAATAACCATCACCTGTACCCTAAAAGTGCCCGGTCTGGCTTTTTACCTTACCAATTCGATTTGGCCTGGTGTTATGTAAAAATGATGCATACTTTCGGCGCTGTAACCAGCTATAGAGATAACCGCAAAGACTTCTACAAAGATTATCATACCCCTTACTTGGAAGAACAAAAAACCAACAAGGCTGCATGCAAAAAAGTTGGGATTGAAACGCTGATGACGCCGGTTGTTACGGATAAAAACGGATGATTTAGTTAAGATTCAGTTCGATCGGCGTTACCAGTAATGTTACAGGGTGGACCACCCTTTTGGGTGGCTCACCCGATAGATATATCCGTTTCTGATCAGTTCCATCTGCATTATCAGTGTTCCATCAAAAAAACTTATTTCAAAGCTGCATGAATCTGTAACACACTACTATCCTTGTTTTACAGGGTGGGCCGCCCTTTAGGGCGACTCTCCCGATAGATAAATCCCTGTCTTATCAGTTCGATCCGTTTCATCAGAGTTCTATAAAAATCCGCTTCAATCCGCACAAATCAGTGTCATCCGTGTTCCCATAAATGTTATTTTTGACAGCATGAACAGCAGCCTGTTATTTCAAAATATCGCCAAGCATATTTCACTTAGTTCAGAAGATGAAGCATACATCGCTTCTCTACTACAACCCAAAAAAATTAAACGCAAACAATTTGTTTACCGGGAAGGTGATGTAAACAAGCAGGTGATATTTGTTACAGATGGCTGTCTGCGAAGCTACTCTATTGATAAAAATGGTTTTGAACATATCCTTCAATTTGCACCGGCTGGCTGGTGGATCAACGATATGCAAAGCATCATTAAACAGGAGCCCGGCACGTTGTATATTGATGCGGTAGATGATACCAATATTATCCTGATCCAGAAAAGCGACCTGCAACAGATCTATACAACCATACCAAAAATGGAACGCTTCTTCCGCATACTGGCGGAAAATGCTTTGGCAACTTACCAACACCGTTTAATAGACAACCTGAGCCTTCCGGCTATTGACCGCTACAAAAATTTTTGCAGCCGCTACCCTACACTCACCGGCATTCTTGCACAAAAGCAAGTGGCCGCCTACATTGGCGTTACACCAGAATTCCTGAGTAAAATGCTCGGGAAAGCCGCTCCCAAAAAATAAGTTTCTTAACCAAGATTAAGTTTTTTGCTTAACCTATGTTATTGTTTTTCGCCTTGCGGCGATAGTATTTTCGTGTCGTTAAAAAAAGGAAATAACATGAACAAAATGAACATACTGGTAGTGGGAACCAATGAAAATAATCTCCAGCAAACTGTTACTAATTTAAACACTCAACAAGGATGGAATGCAGTATGCATAGGCAATACAGAAGCAGCGATTGAAAAATTATTTCAACAGGATTTTGATGTATTGGTAGTTACCGAAGCGACAGCAGCAGCAGCAACAAAATTGAAAAAAATTGCTTCGCTTCAACAGGAGGAAATGATCATTATTGAAAACACCAATGCTGATAAGCTGATTGATGAAATCAATGCTGCCTTATCGCAAGCTGCATCAGCAACAACCACTTATTCATTTGTAGATGATGCGTTGAAAAATGCGATGCTGCCGATAACAGTTCAATAAAGATAAAATGTACAAGTGAGTGACACAACGATGATGAGCAGTGTTACAAAAGCTGATTCAATAATAAAAATAAAAAAAGGAAAACAGTATATGAAAAAGTCAATTGAAAGAATAGTTGCCCGCCCGGCTAAGCCAGGCATGGTAGGCGATGGTTTCAGGGTGTTTAATTTTATACCCGGCGCCAATATTTCGCAACGCAGGATGAGCCCTTTTTTAATGCTTGATTTTAATGCAGAATATAATTTTGGGGCAAGCGACACCGTTAGGGGCGTTGATGTACACCCGCACAAAGGTTTTGAAACTGTGACCATTGCTTACAAAGGCAGTGTGGCACACCACGACAGCGCCGGCAACAGTGGTGTTATTAATCCCGGTGATGTGCAATGGATGACAGCAGGCGCCGGTATTTTGCACAAAGAATACCATGAACAGGAGTTTACCAAAAGCGGAAAGCCTTTTGAAATGGTGCAGCTTTGGGTGAACCTTCCTAAAAAAGACAAATCTGTTGCACCGCATTACCAGCCAATAACGGCAGATCAAATGGGTAAGGTTGAGTTGTCCAACAACAGTGGTATTGTGAATGTAATTGCTGGTGATTACAACGACACAAAAGGACCGGCATCTACGTATTCTCCCGTGAATTTGTTTGATATCAAATTGAACAAAGATGGCGAGGCCAAAGTAAGTGTGTCACCGGAGCATAATACCGCCATATTGGTGATCAATGGCAATGTGGAAGTGAATGGTGAAGCAGCGGCAGAACACAGTTTTGTATTGTTTAAAAATGAAGGTGAAGATATCAACATTAAAGCAACTGATAACAGTGTATTGTTATTGTTAAGTGGTGAACCGATCAATGAACCCATTGCAAGCTACGGCCCGTTTGTGATGAACACGCAACAGGAAATTTATGAAGCGATAGAAGAATTCCAGGCAGGCAAATTTGGGGTATTGGCTTAATAGCACCCGGCAGTAATTTACTGCCGGGATTTTTTTATTATATTACTCAACAATTATTATGAAAAAAGCGATCGAACATATTTTATTGGGAAGGGAAAAACAGATCACCAAAGAAGAAACGGTGCTGCAACCCTTGCCACACAAGGATTTCAGGTTTGCCAACCCTTTTATTGTACTGCACCATCAAACACCCAAACGGATTGAACCTGGATCGCAGCACCGTATCAATCCGCACCCACACCGTGGCTTTGCGCCGGTTACTTTTATGCTGCAGGGCGAAGGGTATCATAAAGACAATGCAGGACATGATGAAACTGTAAAAGCGGGTGATGTACAATGGATGTTCGCCGGCAAAGGTTTGTTGCACAGTGAAGGGCCGACACAACATATTCTGGAAAACGGCGGCACCAATGAATTTATACAATTGTGGATCAATGTGCCGAAAGCAAATAAACTGGATGAGCCAACTTACCAGTCTGCCAAAAAAGAAAGCATGCCTTTGGTGATGGAGCAAGACGGCGCCAATTTTCGGCTGGCCAGCGGAATATATGATGGAAAGAGCGGCCCCATCAAAACACTTACGCCGGTGATTTCCATGATAGGCGAAATAGAAAAGGGCAACCGCATCCAGTTGACGGCAACGCCGGGTTACTGGACATTGTTGTATATAGCCCATGGCAGCATCAACATAAACATGGAAAGC
>CAXTPJ010000285.1:0-5130 GCA_964245855.1 uncultured Ferruginibacter sp.
GCTTTTCCATAGTTCAGCGTTGCCGGTATAAGGAGCGTGATAAACATTTAAAAAGATTTTTGAACCTGCAACTTTAAGGTAACTGGCTGTAGCGCTTACTCCGGGGGTGCCAAAATCTTTTACCATCACTGTACCGGCTTCTGTTCCATCGCTCTTCCATAGCGTTATACTGTTAGGGCCGCTGATGTAGGCCGTAAAATAAAGGGTGTCGTTGAAATTAACAAAATAGGAAGGGCCGGATCCATCGTTCCCGGGTATAATGTCTTTCACCATCACTGTACCGGCTTCTGTACCATCGCTTTTCCACAGTTCCTGGTTAAAGGTACCCTGTGGCCCGGTGGCATTAAAAAAAACAGTACCGTTGATATTTATTAAATTGATAGGACTGGAACTGCCTGCGCCAGGCCATATATTTTTTACCATTACGGTACCAGCCTCTGTACCATCGCTTTTCCATAATTCAGCTCCCTCATCGTAAGTTTGTGCCTGGAAGAATAACATACCATCAACGTTGATGAATGATTTTAATTTGGAAGTGGTCCATCCGGGCATGATATCTTTTACCAGTACAGTACCTGCTGCGGTGCCATCTGTTTTCCATAGTTCATTACCGGTAGCATATCCACCCGATGCAGCAAAAAAAATTGTGCCGTTTACATCTGTAATATAAGCAGGTGAAGAAGAACTTTCTCCGGGGTAAATATCTTTCACCATTACGGTACCGGAATCTGTACCATCTGTTTTCCACAATTCAATTCCATTGATACCATCATTGGCTGCAAAATGTTATGCCATTACTTGTTGCGTAAGATGGTGCAGCTACAATAGCGTTGGCTGTGAGGTAATTATTTATATCTTTTACAATGGTTGGAAATTGCGCAAAAGATTGTTTAATAATGGTGATGCTGAAAAACAGCAAAAAAACTTTTTTCATCGCTAATATTAAGAGTTAATTCAAATGCTGCTAAACTTGTCATACATTCTTTTGACAGCCACAACTGTATTACGGCGTGTAAATTCAGCTTGCCTGCAGTTGCTGCAAGCTGCTGTTGTATATCACTCTTTAAGCAGTAATAGCTAAAAGCACCCGTCAAAGCCAGGAGCAGTGCCAATTGTTTTACTGCAGTGGTTTTAATTGAAGGATTTAAGTTAGATCAATAAAAGGAATGGATGCAGCAAGATTTTATATTCGCAATGTAAAAGGAATAAGTGCCAGTTTTTAGCAATAAATGTTACCTGTTATTAACAGCCCGCACTAAATACATCCTGCTATTGTTTGTTTTGGATAATTAATAAAGGCAGCAGCATAAACAGCCCGGGCAAACTTGTTTAAAGTTTTCGTTAATTGAACGATTGCCTGAATGCCAACGGCGAAAGATTGGTTTTTGTTTTGAATAATTTACTGAATGATTGAGGGTGCTCGAAGCCAAGCTCATAAGCCACTTCGCTTACGGTTAAGCTGGTGGTGGAAAGTTTTTCTTTTGCTTTTTCTATCAGTTTGTGGTGAATGTGCTGCTGTGCGTTTTGGCCGGTTAAAGAACGCAGCATATCACTCAGATAGCTGGCAGAAATATTCAACTGCGCTGCAAGGTATTGCACTGTTGGGATGCCTTTGCTCAAAGATTTTTCATTGTTGAAACAATCATCCAGGGTTTCTTCCAGCTTTTGCAGCAGGTCGTTGCTGAGTGTTTTACGGGTAATGAACTGGCGCTTGTAAAAACGGTTGGCGTAATTAAGCAGTAATTCTATCTGTGCTATAATTACATCATGGCTAAAATCATCAATCCTGCTGTTCAACTCTTCTTCGATGATGTTGAAAATAGCAATGATGGTGGCTTTTTCTTTATCAGATAAATGCAGGGCTTCGTTGGCGGAATAACAAAAGAAGCCATATTGTTTTATCTTTTTTGCCAGCGGGTAAGTGAGGAAGAAATCAGGATGTACCAGTAACGTATGAGAAGAGCATACGCCACCATGGTTGTCTTCTGCATTGCCGATTACCTGGTTGGGCGCTGCAAACAATAAACCGCCTTCATCAAAATCGTAGTAATGCTGGCCATATTTTATCCTGCCACTCAATCTCGGTTTATAAGATATTTTATAAAAATTAAGTACATGCGGCTGGGATGGCGTGATGCTGTTTTCAACCCGCTGGTTGCTTTTTGCGTTCAGCATGGTGATCAATGGGTGCTGCGGCTCGGGTAAACCAAACGCCTTTGCAGCTGCGGCCAATGAATGAAAATTAAACGGGGTGTGTTCTTCTTTTTTCATGATTGTTTATAATACAATTGTAACCGCCGGTATGTTTACTGGCAGGTTACAACTGATATTGAAGGTTATTTGCTTTGTGCTGCAACAGCATTGTCCTGCCACTCTTCCCAGTTTGCCATGCGCTCTGCGTAAGCTTTTTGTGTCCATGCCAAATTATGGCTGCCAAGGAAAAACCGCAGCGGCGGGTTGGGTGAATCTACTACCTTAAACAAAGAGGGCGGCGTTGCTTCAGGATCGCCTCTTTCCATGTCTTTCAGCGTATCAAAAAATTGCTGTTTGTAAACGGCATAAATATCAAGGCCCGCTGCAAATTTCAACGATTCCTGGCTGCCAAATTCCGTGGCATAAGCGCCGGGTTCAATGATGGTTACCTTGATGCCGAAATCTTTTACTTCCAATGCCAGGCTTTCATGGATGGCCTCAAATGCCCATTTAGAAGAGCAATAATACCCGATCACCGGTAATACTACATGTCCGAGGTTGCTGGAAGTTCCCAGTATATGCCCGCCGCCCTGTTGGCGCAGCAATGGCAAAGCCGCCTGTATAACGGCCAGTGCGCCGAAAATGTTGGTATCGTACATTGCTTTTACATCTGCTGCGGTAGATTCTTCAATGGTGCCGACCAATGAGTAACCTGCATTGTTTAAAACAATATCGAGCCTGCCAAAGTGGGCATGTGCCTGCGCTACTACTGCTTTCACCTGCTCTGTATTGGTTACGTCCAGTTCCAGCGTTAAAACACTATCGCGATATTTATCGTTCAGGTCTGCAATGCCTGATAATTTTCTTGCTGTGGCAATTACTTTGTCGCCACGTTGTAAAGCTGCTTCTGTCCACACACGCCCAAAGCCACGGGAGGTACCAGTAATAAACCATACTTTAGGATGTGCAACTGTTGATGTTTCATTTTGATGTTCCATTGTTTTTCATTTTAATTTTTTGATACCACAAAGATTGGCTGATACAGTTTACCTGTTGTAGCCTAATCAGGGATGTTCGTAGTTAAAATGAGAAAATGGAAAGTATTTAAAAAGATTATTGCTTAATAATTTTGCCATTGAGTGGCTGTTGAATTGTACCCTGGCAGGAAATATATTCCGGGAGTTAATGTATGTATATCAATGGTTGCGGTACTTGTAGGAATGATGCTGGCTGAAGGTTGATCATTTTATATTTGCAACAGAAAAGGAATAACTGCCGCATTTTTGTAATAACTGATTACATGAACTAACAGGAGGATAAAGAAATCAGTGTAAACAATTTATTGATCAGGTACAGGTAAGTACGTTTCAGCAAAGGCTTCCCGGTATTAAAAAAGCTGCGGCATCTAACCACAGCTTTTTTATAAATATTGGTTGTATTATATAAAACATTTCGTTGACAATTCCTGTACTCCAAAGAGAAAATGGGATAGCAATCAATACAATTTTATAATAGAAAGAAAAGTAGTGTTAGGCGTATTATCCCCGCTTACACTGATGCTGCTGGTGCCTGCCTGTGTAAGCTTATAGGTTACATACACATTCTCACCTTGTGTAAGGTTCATCGTTTTTGTATAATTGAGCGATTCATACGAGCTGTTGTTTGATCCCGGGGTGGTGTGGTTGAATTCGCAGCCAATACCGGTAACACTGTTTCTTTTAATACTAACCACGGAGTAAACAGGATTGGTACCTGCCACCATAAAACCGATACGGGTGGTGAACTGGTACACGCCATCCGATGGCGCTATAAAAAGGCCTTCTGCTTCATTAAAAATTCCACCCAACGAAAACTCCGTACTTAAACCGCTCAGGTTATAGGTGCTGCCGGATGTTGCCGCAACGGAAGTAGAAAGAAATGCGGAAAACGCAACCTGGGAAGCAGACCCGCCACCACCTGTAGGTGTTTGCCAGGTTGCATTGCCACTGGCATCGCTGGTGAGTACTTTGCCTGCACCTTCGCCAATACCATTGAATTGCAGGCGGCCTACGGTATTGAGCGCCCAGGCTACATCGCTGGCTAAAAATTGTCCTGCATATCCCCCTGAAATGGTGGTGGAGCCAAAAACACCGGCTGAACCAGTTTTGGTTGTAACGCCTGATACGCCATGCCCGCCGCTGCTAAAGCCATGCACACCAGAGCCGGCCATATATTGAATGGATGCATTCGCAACATTGTTATAACCCATCATGCCAATACCCTGAGCTGTATTTGCATTGCCCGATACGCCAATGCTTGTACCAGTACCAACCACACCCGGTGCAAAACGGGAGTTTACAATAGAATAACCTTTTACACCGGCTACATCAGTGAGGTAATCATTATAAAAATAACCTGCACCATTTACGGTTAGTTTGTAAGTAGGATTGGTATAGCCAATACCCACATTGCCGGTTGGGGTAATGCGCATCCATTCGCTGAAACCAACGCCAATGTTGGCAAAGCGGATTGGGTCGCCTTCTTTGGCAGCAATGAACGGATTGGGGTCGCTTTGCCTGCCGCCGAAAATAAGCAACTGGTGCGATTGATCGGAGTTACCGATGTTAAGGGTAGCGCTTTCATCTGTACCGGCTGACCGGATGTCTATCTTTGATACCGGCGATGTGGTACCAAAACCTACATTGCCCGTGTTGCGGTCCATGTACATTCTTGTAATGCCCGCTGAATCGTTGTTGTGGGTTTTGATACTGAGGCCAACCCTGCCCGGCCCATCATTGCTTTCAATAGAGAAGCCCCAGTTGTTGGTAAAATGACTGAGTTTAATTTCGGCGTACCGGTCGCCGGGAGGAGTTGTTGAATACGCACCTTCGGTGGAAATGGTAAGGGCAGTATTTTTTCTGCCGTCAAAAGTTCCTACATGCAATAAGGTAGCTGGTG
>CAXTPJ010000286.1:0-5126 GCA_964245855.1 uncultured Ferruginibacter sp.
CTTTAAAACCAATCGTTTATAAAAAATCAGACAATGCCGTTCAGTTGATACAGAAAGCGGTTGTGTTGGTAGAAAAAAATTAGGCAGTCATGAAATCCGTCAACTTTGGTATCGATCTTGGTACCACCAATTCGCTGATAGCGAAATATGAAAATGGCAAAGTACAGGTGTACAAAAATCCCATCGGGCAAAAAGAAACACTGGCATCGGTTGTGGCTTATCGCCAGGACCGGATTTTGGTTGGCGATAAAGCAAGGGATTACCTGGCAAAAGACGCAGCCAATGTATTTGGAGGTTTTAAACGAAAAATGGGTACCGACGAAAAGTACTATGTAGTAAACATGGACGAAAACGTAACGCCGGTAGAACTTTCTTCCCTCATATTAAAAGAACTTAAAAAATTTGTTCCACCCACCGATGCGGTAGAAGCTGCGGTGATCACCATACCTGCTTCTTTCGACAGCATGCAAAGCAATGCCACGCTGAAAGCCGGACAGGAAGCGGGTTTTAAAGAAGTATTTCTATTGCAGGAACCCATCGCTGCCTGTCTTGCATTTTTTAATGAAACAACAGTTGAAAAACCAACCGGTTACTGGCTGGTATACGATTTGGGTGGCGGTACTTTTGATGTGGCGCTGGTGAAGTCGACCGAGGAAGGATTGAAAATTGCCGACCATGAAGGCAATAATTTTTTGGGCGGAATGGATTTTGATTTTGCCATAATTGACCACATTATTATACCGGCGATTGTTAAGCAAACCGGCATTCAAAATTTTGAAGAAGAGTTCAGGGTAAAGTTTGGCAAGTATGAAATGCTTTACTACCAGGTGATGTATTATGCTGAAGAAGCCAAGAAAGAGCTGTCACAATCTGCTTCCACTACGATAGATTTTACTGCCGTGCTGGATAATCAATCGTACGATTTTGAGATCACCATTACAAGAGAAGCAGTTGACAAAATTTTTAAACCGATGGTGCAGGAAACCATCAGCCTGCTAAACAAAGTATTGGAAAATAACCGGCTCACTGCTGCTGATATCAACGAAATTATTTTGGTTGGCGGCAGTACTTTTTTGCCGCAGGTAAGAGAGCAACTGGCTGCACAAACCGGCATTGCGCTCAACTATTCCATTGACCCAACTACCCCTGTTGCTGCAGGTGCCGCATTTTATGCAGCCAACAAATATTATGAAGCAGCAGCACCTGTTGTAACACAGGAAGCAGATAAAAAAATTGCTGAGGAGCTACTGGCGGGCATTGATTTTAACCCGGTGAACCTGGAGGTGAACGCTCATTATAATAAATCATCGAGGGATAAAGAAGAAGTGCTGCTCATCGGTTGCACAGGCGAATATGAATATAAAACATACCGCATCACCAGGATGGATGGGGGCTTCGACACTGGCTTTGTCGTATTAAAATCTAAAAAAACAGAATTTCTTCCCCTGATACCGGGCATTGCCAATACGTTTACTTTATCGTTTTATGATGAGCAAAGCAATGAAATAGCATCCCTTCAAAAAAACATCAGCATTACCCAGGGCATGTACAATATTGACGGCCAGCCTTTGCCCCACGACATTTGTATTGAAGTAGATGATGTAGAAAATAAAACCACCAAACTGGAAGTAATATTTGAGCGCAATTCGCTGCTGCCGCAGAAAAGGACATTGTACCGGGAGATATCCAAAACGATCAGGAAAGGCACAACAGACAGCATCATCATCAACATACTGGAAGGTGATAAAAACTCCCGGGCCTCCTCCAACCTCACCATTGGCTGTATTGAGATTTCAGGCAAAGACCTGAAAGCCGACCTGGTAAAACGTTCCGATATTGAAATACAAATTCACCTTACCGATTCGAGGGTGCTGAACACCGTGGTTTACCTGGTGATGACACAGCAGGAGTTTAAAAACGTTTTTTCTATTTCGGAAAAACAGATCAACATTGCCCGGTTAAGAGAACAATATACTCAACTGGAAGAAGAGCTGGCAGATACCATCCGCTCTTTTCAATACAATGCCGATACTATTTGGGAGATAAAAGCCACTGCCCTGATGGAAGAACTGGAATCAGTAAAGACAAAACTGTTTAAACTGAAAGAAAAAGATAAGTCGGATGAAAAATACATCATTGCAGAAAAGATCACCCGCATTTCGCAAGCCTATGATAAACTGGGTGGCAACGAAAGGATCGCCGGCTTGATTGAAGGATATTTTCATGCCAAGGATGAGGTGCAACAGGCAGTAAACATGGTTGATTTTGAGAAAGATGAGTTAAAGAAAGTTTTCCAGAAAATTGAACAGTCGGAAAGTAGTTTTATTCACTCCAAAAATGTATCGGTAGTAGAAAATAAATTGCGCCAGTTGAACGATTTGCATTGGAGGGCATTGAGCAACCAAACCAGTTTTTTAATTGCACGATTTATTGAATACAAGCAGTATGAAGCAACTGATTTTAAAGATTACACTGCCGTAAAACCAATTATCAAAATGGCCGATGCTGCACTGGAACAGGAAAAATTTGCAGAGTTCAGGAGGCATGTGTACAATATTTCGGGGCTGGTAAAAACCGCCAGGCTAAACAATCACATTGACTTTAAAGGTACCGGCATTGGCTAAACAATACATCTCCCCTATCCGCCTTTTTAACTACCTGGGTGTTGAATACAAGGGAACCGCAAACATACCGAGAATAAAAAAACACCTGATCGCTGAATTCGACCATGCTGCTGATGGGTTCATTGAAACAGATGGTTACAGTTACAGTAAAAATGATGTGCTGGAAGAAATTGAACGGCCCGATTTTGCTGAACGGTTAGTATACCATCAAAAAATATGGGATACAAAAAATATCCTTTGCATATTAGAAGACAATGCTGTAAACCTGCAAGGCCTTCAAAAAAGTTTTGAAAGTTTCCAGAATGATGAGGCTTTTGATGCATTCTTCTCCCCGTATTTTGCTTCGCCGTTCAATCATATTTCACGCCACTTTTTAAAAGAACCAAGCCTGTATGATATTGCTACCTGGCTACGTTTCCAAGACTTTTTACTGGCTGCAGACAGAGAGGAAGGCTTTAGATCGGTAAGGGTATTTTTAGAAGACAGTCACCGGATTTTAAAAAACATCAGCAAAGAAAATTATAGCAGCTTTCGCAAACAGATAGAAGACTGGATTCATCCGGGTTGGGAAGCATTTTTAAACAATGTGCCCGATGAATTTTATTCGATCAAATTATCTATTGTAATAGAACTGGTAAACCTTACCGTTAAATTACAAAAAACCAAACGGCAGGATTCTAAAACTATCAGCAGCGGGCTGATATTATTGAATGACCTTCCGCCTGAACTGGCCGACACCATCCAAAACAACGAAAATGTATATAATGGAGCAGGCGTAACTTCATCGAAAGAGTCGGGCAATTACTGGTGGGTGGTTTGGGTTGTTATCATGCTGATAAGGGTGTTGTCTTCCGGTGGTTGCAACTAATTCTCCTTCTTACATTCCATCAAAAAATCATTCATCCCCAAAATGATCTTGCTGATCATCTGGTCCTGAAACTTTTCATCCAGTATCTTTTCTTCTTCCTCCAGGTTACTGAGAAACAATGTTTCGATGAGTGCATTGGGATATTCAGTTGGACTGTTGAGCATAAAGTTGAAAGAACCGGTGTTGCCATAATCTTTCAAGCCCAGTTCAAGCATGCGTTTGTAAATATCAAGGCTTAAATTTTTAAAACCAATGTAACGATAGTAAGTGCTGGTGCCACCGGTACGGAACGGATCTTCGGTGGAATTAAGGTGAATGCTGAGCAACAAATCCGGCAGGCTGTCACGGTAAAAAAGGATGCGCTCTTTGTTATCAAAAAACTGTTCTTTCGTTCGGGTCATAATCACTTTGGTGCCCTCTTTCTCCAATGCTTTTTGCAGTTTTAAAGCCAGGGCCAGTGTTACTTCTTTTTCATACGTGCCGGTGGCGCCCACTGCGCCGGTATTGGTTCCGCCATGGCCAGCATCGATGGCAATGGTTAAATTATGCAACGATAAAACAGCCGGTTGGTGTTTTACTTTTATAAACAAACTGTTGCCTTTGTAAAATATTTGATGTCCCCAATGCTGGTGATGTTTTAACTGGATGGTGACACGAAAAATATCATCTGCCACCTGTTCGTAATCCACTGATTTTATCTCCGTGGCATTTTGCAATTGTGTTATCCAGTTGGTATTCCCGGTAGCGCCAAAAATATCCACCACTATCCTCGATGGATCGGTGAGTTGAAAAGATTGATAAGGCAGTTTAGCAAATAACCCTACCCTCACATAATCGTAGTCACCTTCGCCGTACACATTCCATTTATCCGTTAAAGATTCCGGGGTAAAACTTCCTTTGGCCATCAGGGTCACTAATTCTTCGGGGATGTAGGCCGTCCTGGTTTTGGCGAGCTGCACTTTGTAATGCGTACCCACTTTACCAATTATTTTCAAGACGATATTGCTGTCGATATATCCTACTTTGGCGCCGCCTAACCGGTCATCACCCAGGCCATACTCTAAATGCGCTAACCTTCCTTTGGTAATGGCAATGTCAGATGCCGATGGTGATAGCACTGAAAAAATATTTTTTGTTTCCCTCGTTATTTTTTTGCCGGATGAATCTGTAACGGTGAGGGCCATTTTCTTTGCCGCAAAAGTATCTGTTGCTTTTACGATGTATTCGCCCTGGTAAATGCCCGCCATTCCTCTTGACTGGCTTACCGGCATTTCATACAAAATGGTTTCATTAAAAGTTCTTACGCTGCAACCCGGTAGTGCTTTTACTCTAAACTTTATCCTGTCGCCAGCCTGCAATACCAAATCGCCTTCAGGGTAAGTGGTGATGCTTTCAATAGCCAGGGTACTTACCGGTTCCGCAGGTTTTGGAACACTGTAAGCATAATTAATTTTTTTAGTAGCCGTTTTTGAATCGCCGCTGGCTTTGATATTAAACGACGTATCTCCCGGCAATAAATTTAATTCCAGGGCAAACGCCCCGGTGGAGTACACTTTTACCGGTTGTTCGTTGATGGTTACAGTGCATGTTTTGCAGGTAGCGCCGGTAATGAATTGCTTTGATGAAGTAACAGG
>CAXTPJ010000287.1:0-5102 GCA_964245855.1 uncultured Ferruginibacter sp.
TAATTAATTTCTGTTCCATATTTTTAATGGCGTAAAATCAGCACTGTAAGCGGCAACAATCCGATGGCTACACACAATAAAACAGGCAAGGACGGAGAGCAAATTGGCAAAGCATTTCTTGTTAAAGCAGGCTTTTCCATCCTTGCCGAAAACTGGCGCCATTCACACTGGGAAGTGGATGTCATTGCCTCTAAAAACAATATCCTTCATTTCATTGAAATAAAAACCCGCCGCACAAAAAAGTTTGGATTGCCGGAAGAAAAAGTGGGTACAAAAAAGATTCAAAACCTCATCAATGCAGCCGAGCAATACCTCTACCAACACCCGCAATGGAAACGCATCCAGTTTGATGTTTTATCCATCAGCATGCCGGTGAATGAACCGGTTGAATATTTTTTTATTGAAGATGTTTATTTGTAGCAGTCTTCCGAAGTTTCTAAAACTTTGGAGACTTTGCATAGTAATTATTATTTTATCAGCAGTTGTTTTTCAATGGAACCGCATTGGCGACGCTCCGTTCAACTTGATAATTTCATGGCAACTTTTTTATCTTATCTGTTGTTCCCTAATCGCTCTTTCATTTTTTCAACCATTTTATAAGTTGCAGGACAGTACTCAATATTTTGTTTGTGTACATGCATGTAATCGGTAGGATTTTTTTTGGTAAGGTGCGGAAAGCCGGAGCAATCAGCCGGCCGGATGGCATAGATGCTGCACTTGTTATCCGTTAAATTTAAAAACTGGCAGGGCTGCTTTTTGTTTTGCCAGTCGCCGGCTTTTTTATCGTAGGTGAGCCATTTTTCTTTAAACGCATCCGGTGTCATTTTAAAGAAACCTGCAATCCTTTTCAGGTCGGCTTCAGTAAAAGTCGGCGTCATTTTTTTACAGCAATTGCCGCAACTTAAACATTCTGTTTCTGCCCAAACCGCTGCATCTGTTTGTACCATCATTTTGTGTAAACCCTGTGGTGGATTGTTTTCGAGCTTTGTAAGAAAAGTGCGGAAAGATTTTTTATTCAGCAGAAAGTCCTTCTTTAAAGTACGTATGGTAACCGGTGTGCTCATAGCTGTTTGTTATAAAACGAAAATAGTAAATTAATGGACGTAACATTAAATCGTTTGCTGTTGAGTTGTTATTGTTAGGTAATTACTTTCCATAAAGAAGTGGCTTGAATAGAGGAGGCGTTTTTAAGTCTGCAAGCAAGTGCTGCTACGAAAACTGGTGATGAACGGAGCGTCGCCAATACCGGTGCCATGATAACAAAAAGCCGGTAACAACAATAGTTTTAAAGTTATATACCTGTCAAAATTTTTCAGTGCAGGTCATTCACCCGTAATTTGCATTATGTGGCAGGCGTATAAAAAAGGTTTCCAGGCATACCTCCAGTTAGAAAGATCGTTGAGCGATAATTCGGTAGATGCCTACCTGCACGACATAGATAAACTCACCGCTTATCTGGAACAGGCAGAAATTACCAAAGCACCAAAGGACGTTGTATTGAAAGACCTGGAGCAATTCATTCAATGGATCGCAGAACTGGGCATGGTGCCGGGTTCGCAGGCAAGGATCATTTCCGGGTTGAAAAGTTTTTTCAAATATTGTTTGCAGGAGCAGGTAATCAGCAACGATCCCACCGCTTTGCTGGAAGCGCCCAAATTAAAAAGGGCATTGCCGGATGTTTTAAGTTTTGAAGAAATTGAAAGCATCATTGGCAAGATTGATTTAAGTACACCTGAAGGTGGCCGAAATAAAGCCATGCTTGAAACCCTTTACAGTTGCGGCTTACGGGTGAGTGAGTTGGTAAACCTGCGGATCAGTTCCTTGTTTTTAGACGTTGGATTTATCCGGGTAATTGGCAAAGGTGATAAGGAAAGATTGGTGCCGATTGGCAGCGATGCGATCAAGTACATCAACATGTATAAAAATAATATCAGGGTACATGTTGCTGTACAAAAAGGCAATGAAGACATACTGTTTTTAAACAGGAGAGGTGTGAAATTGAGCAGGGTGATGGTATTTTTAATTATTAAAAGCCTGGTGCAAAGCACCGGTATCAGCAAAACAATTTCGCCGCATACTTTCCGTCATTCTTTTGCTACACATTTGGTTGAAGGTGGTGCAGACCTACGTGCAGTTCAGGAAATGCTGGGCCACGAAAGCATTACCACTACCGAAATTTATACGCACCTAGACCGGCAATATTTAAGGAATACATTACAGCAATTTCATCCTGCATTTAAGTAGAACACTAAACGCCCTAAGCCCTAACCTTTTAAACAGCACTCCTTATTCTTCCGTTTTCTTCTCCACATCTTTTTTCCTTAACAAAGCTTCTGCTCTTTCAGTAGAATCTTTAATGCGTTTCCGTTCTTTCTTTTTAAAATAGCCACGCAATAAAAAATTATGCTGGGCTGCCTGCATGGTTTCATCAACACCTTTGGCTGCGCTGTTGGCGTTCTTTACCGTTTCTTTTGCAGAGGAAATGGTTTGCTGCAGATCGTTGGATAATTTTTCGCTGTTCAATAATTTGCCTAACGAACCATTGCCATTATTTACTTTGTAAAATACACCGGCAAGACTGGAAGATAATGTATCGATATTGCCAACGATGCTTTCTATCCTGTTGCCTACCTTTTCAACCCGGGCCATGATTTTTTCCATGTCATAAGGGTTTACAGCAACCAGATCCCCACCATCTTTTATCTCTTGCGTTGAAGTGCCCGGCATTATCTGTATCAATTTATCACCCATCAACCCATCGGTGCTTATACTGGCCCTGCTGTCTGCCTTGATGAATTTTTTTACCTTCGACTGCACGGAAATCTGCACCCTTACCGTAGTATCGTTGATGATGTTGATGAGTTGAACTGTGCCTACATCAATACCGGCAAAACGGACAAAGCCACCTTCCTGTAAACCCACCACAGACCTATAATTGATGTTTAACTTGAAAGTGCGGCGGAAAAGGTTTTGCTGGTTGCCGATTAAAAAGATGATTAAAAATAAAAGGGCAACGCCTGCACAAACAAAAATGCCCGTCTTTATTTTGGTAGAAGAATTTTTCTGCATGGTGTCAAATTTTAAAAAATGAGTTGATGAATTCGTCGGTTGAATTTTCTAATTCGCTGTAAGTTCCTTCTGCTATATATTTTCCATCGTTCATGATCACAATGCGGTCGGCGGTCATTCTTGCGCAGGACATATCATGCGTAATGATGATGGACGATGCTTTGTATTTTTCACGGATGTCGAGAATCAACTGGCTGATCTCTTTGGAAGTAATGGTATCCAAACCGGTTGTTGGTTCGTCATATAAAATCACTTCCGGGTTTACGATCAATGTTCTTGCAAGGCCCATTCTTTTTCTTTGTCCGCCGGAAAGATCAGAAGGCATTTTATCAATGGCATCTGCCAGCCCAACAGCTTCCAGCGCTTCTATGGACCGGCGTTCTATCTCTGCTTTGTCTTTTATTCTCAATGCCGCTCTTAATGGAAAAGCAAGGTTTTCTCTAACCGTCATAGAATCGTATAAAGCCGCATGCTGAAATAAGAATCCCATTTTAATGCGGATGGCTTTTAACTCCTCTTCATTGAGTTGATTGATTTCCTGGCCTAATACTTTGATAGTCCCTTTATCCGGTTCAATCATGCCTACAATGCACTGGATGGTTACGCTTTTGCCCTGGCCGCTTTTACCCACTACCACTACATTTTCGCATTTGTTTACACTCAGGTTTACACCTTTCAACACCTCTTTTCCATCAAAAGATTTGTGCAGGTTTTCTATTTCAATTACTTTTTCCATGCTGTTAATTATAAACAAATACGCTGGTGATCTGAACGGCCACTGCATCCAAAATTATGATCCAGATAGAGGCGGTAACAACGGCTGTATTGGCTGCTACGCCTACACTTTCAGTGCCTTTGTTAGCATGAAAACCTTTATAGCAACCAATGAAACCTATGGCAAAACCAAACAGGATGGATTTGATGAAAGCGGGAAAAAAATCAGCAAAAATGAGAGAAGCGAAAGATTTGTTGAAGTACAATAAAGAACTCATGTTACTGGAAAGATTGGTGCCAATATAACCGCCAAAGAAGGAGCAGGTATCTGCAAAGAGAACCAATAACGGAACCATGAATGTACAAGCCAATATCCTTGTTACTACCAGGTACTGCATGGGATTGGCACCCGATACATCCATGGCAGCGATCTGCTCGGTAACTTTCATACTGCCCAGTTCAGCACCAATGCCGGAAGCAATCCTGCCGGCGCAAATGAGAGAAGTGATTACCGGCCCAATTTCTCTTATAACGGAAATGGATACCATGTTTGGGACAAACGATTCTGCCCCAAACTGTTTTAACGTGGGCATAGACTGCAGCGTTAAAACAAAGCCGAGTACAAACCCGGTGAGTAAAACAATGTTGAGCGATTTTAAACCAATGAGGTAGCATTGGCGAATGAATTCATTCCAGTCGAAACCGCTTTTAAAAATGTTACTGACAAACGATGTAAAGAAGCTAACAGTATCGCCTGTGTTTTCCAGCAACTGTTTAACGCTAAGGGTAAAAGTTTTTATCATGGCGTGTAGTGCTATGAAAAAACTATACCTGATAAAAACTATATGAAAACATGCCTTTTTAAAGTATCAATTGAATTAGATGTAGAATTTAATCCCCATTATTGTTTTTTATTCAGCATTGCATGCTGAATAAAGGTTTATAGTAAAAGTGTGCGACGCCACTGAAGTTGATGATTGTTACTGTTGCCGGGCTACAAATTTTCTTTTGTCTTTAAGAAAAAAATAATTTCAGGTATCTTGTAAGTAATATTATAAAAATGACTGTCTTATTATTAACTACACTGCTTGCCTGATATGAACAGAAAAAAATTTGTCCGCATTGCCGGGGTTTTATCCGCCGGTTCACTGCTTGGCCGCCTTCCCGCATTTGCATCTGAAAATAATGATTTCCCGGTTGTAAGAACGCAGTTGGCGCAGCGAAAATTTACCAGCGAAACGGTGGAAAAAGCCATTGCCGATTTCAGTTCCAAAACTGCTAATAAAGAACTGGCGTGGCTGTTCAACAATTGTTTCCCC
>CAXTPJ010000288.1:0-5091 GCA_964245855.1 uncultured Ferruginibacter sp.
GGCCTCGAATAAAAAGTGCTATAAATTTTTCGCATTAGCCGTTAAAAAATCAAGGCTGTTTGAGCCGGCATTTCCTTTAAATTATAACGCTCTTGCGGCGAGTTCCTTGATTTTAGGCTGATGTGAAAAATTTAAGCCTTTTTATTCGCAGCCTTGATTTTTTGGTTACTTTTTTTATCAAGAAAAAAAGTAAATACAGGCCATCGGAAAGGATAGGATTTTGAAAATCAAAGCGCTAATCCAATGATTCCATCAATGAAGCACCACCGTTGCCTTATCCATATCTTCCAGTGCAATACCTTTTGTTTCCGGCATCATTCTCCATACAAAAATCAACTGCAATACCATCATGCCTGCGAAGAAGGCAAAGATCTTTGCACCTCCAAAATGAGTAGCCAGTGGAAATACAAAAGTGATCACAGTGGCCCATGCCCAGTGCGTTAAACAACCGAATGAAGTGCCGGCAGCCCTCACCGAATTAGGAAATATCTCTGAAAGAAAAACCCAGATAACAGCGCCTTGTCCAACTGCATGTGAGCCGATAAAAAGAAACACATAATACACCAGGAAACTGCTGTTACCGGTGTGGAATGAATAGGCGATTAAAGACAGCGAAACAATGTAGCCGACAGAACCGATGAACATCAACGTTCTTCTGCCGAATTTATCAATCAATGACCAGCCCAACATGGTGAACAACAGGTTAACCACACCAATACCAACGCTTCCTAAAAATGCTGCAGCCTTTCCGATACCCGCCATTTCAAAAACCCTTGGTGCAAAATAAATGATGGCATTGATGCCCGACAACTGATTGAACGTAGCCAGCAAAAATGCCAGCAGCAGCGGCTTGTAAAACTTTTTATTGAAAAGCGGCTCCTGCTTACTGCTGGTAGATGCGTCTTTTATTTCCCTCACTGTTTTATCAACATCATCCTCTGTAATAGCCAACACTTCCCTTGCATGGGCTTCATCGTTTTTAAACAAGATGAGCCACCGGGGCGTTTCCGGGACGGTCATCATAATTAAAGAAAACAATAAAGATGGAATGGCTACCACACCCAGCATCCAGCGCCAATCATCGGCACCGCCAACACCCTGTAGCAAATAATTGGAGAGGTATGCCAACAAGATACCGCTTACCACATTCAACTGGAATGAGATCACCAAACGGCCACGGTATTTTGCAGGCGCTATTTCTGAAATGTACACCGGCGCTACTACGGAAGAAGCGCCAATGCTTAAGCCGCTGATGAAACGGAACAACATGAAACTATATATCTCCGGTGCCATGGCCGCACCGATGGAAGAAATTAGAAACAGGAAGCCGATCCATACCAGTGATTTTTTACGGCCGATCTTGTTAGCAGGAATGTTTCCAAATGCAGCGCCAATGCTGGTTCCAAACAACGCCATGGCAAGGGCGATACCATGGGTGAGGTCGCTCAACTGCCACAGGTTTTGGATCGTTTTTTCAGCGCCGGATATAACGGCAACGTCCATCCCAAAAAGTAGTCCGCCCAAACCAACGGCTATCGACCAGGTAACAATTTTTTTATTCATGTTTTGATTTTACAAGATTTGATTGAATTCTAACCGCTCCCCATCCGGGCCGGTAATGTTAAAATATTTACAGCCATTATTCCAGAAAGGCAGAAACACCGGCGCTGCTTCCAGTATGTTGAACGAAGCCTCTTTTAATTGTTTAAATGTGTCGTCAATATCATCCACATCAAAGGCAATATGATCAATATGCCCGTTACCCCGCTCCTTTATTTCCTCTAAAGCAGCTTCCGGCAGTTGATACAACTCTATGATCATAGCATGTAATTGCATCATTACTACAGTGCCTTTTTCCCTACCATGATCGAAACTGGATTGCATTACATTTTTAAAACCCAGCATGGCATAAAATGCTTCTGATATTTTTATATCAGTAACAGGAACGCCTATGTGCTGAATATGGTTGATGGTTAACTTCATGCTTATAATTCAATAACGGAGGCTTCGTAAGGTTTCAGGGTTTCGCTGGCAGTTATGGCGTTGTAATTATCGATTAACACTTTCGATTTCGACAGATCGATCCCTGTTTTTATTGTTGCATTGTTAGCAGTGAAATTCAGCAACACCAGGACTTTCTTTCCATCCAGTTCTCTTGTATAAGCATACACCGCAGCATTGTCCTTATCCAGCAAAGTATATTTACCGTATATCAACACAGGATTGCCTCTTCTTAACTGCACCATTTTTTTAAAATAACTCAAACAGCTATTTGTATCTTTTTCCTGGCTGGCCACATTGATGCTGGTATAATTCGGATTTATCTTCAGCCATGGCGTGCCGGTTGTAAAACCTGCGTTGCTATTGCTGTCCCACTGCATGGGTGTACGGCCATTGTCACGGCAACCAAACCGGATCAGTTTCATAAAATGCGCTACGTCGCCACCAATCTTTTTCTGATACTGGTATTCATTCAGCGTAGGCATATCCCGGTAGTCTTCAATTTTTGTAAAGCCGGCATTCGTCATGCCCAACTCATCGCCGTTATATAAATAAGGCGTACCTCTCATGCTCAACAAAAAAGTGTTCAGCATTTTAGAAGATGTTTCCCTAAAAGCACGACTATCATTGCCGAAACGGCTTACCAACCTTGCCTGATCGTGGTTGGCTAAAAATATCGACAGCCAACCATTGGTTGCAAAAGCGCTATCCCACCTCGAAAACGTTTCTTTAAATTTCAACACACTGTAACCTTCCATTTTGGCAATATCAACGGCATCAAATGCATACGCCATGTTCAATTCGTTACGGTTTGCATCCACCAAATCATGTGCATCCTGGAAATTTTTACCGGCACCTTCCGCCACACTCATTACATTGTATTTGCTGAATACCGCTTCATTCATTTCTTTTAAATAATCATGCAAGTGCGGCCCCATGCTGTAGTATTTTACAAAGTCAGTTTTCAGGTCTTCCGGAAATGCCGGAAACGTAGTGTCTTTGGCAGCAAACTGAAAAGCATCCAGGCGAAAACCATCAATGCCTTTATCGGCCCAAAATTTCATAATGCCGTACACTTCCTGCCGCAACTTTGGATTTTCCCAATTAAGGTCCGGTTGCTTCCTTGAAAAATAATGCAGGTAGTAAGCGTTGGTTAAAGAGTCGTATTTCCAGGCATCATGGTTTATGTCGAACAGGCTGTAACGATAAGCAGGCTTGCCCCTTTCTGCATTCCACCAGTGATAATAATCCCGGTACGGACTTGTCCTTGAACTGCGGCTTTGCTTAAACCACTCATGTTCATCGCTGCTGTGGTTCACTACCAAATCCATCACCAGTTTAATGCCCCTTTCATGCATACCTTTCAGCAACGCATCAAAATCTTCCATGCTGCCAAACTCTTTCATAATGCCCCGGTAATCGCTGATGTCATAACCGTTATCATCATTTGGCGAACTGTAGATCGGGTTGATCCATACCGCATCAATACCTAAACTTTTTATATAATCCAGCTTCGAAATAATGCCTTTCAAATCACCAACCCCATCACCATCACTGTCTTTAAAACTGCGTGGGTACAACTGGTAAACGATGGCTTCCTTCCACCATTTTTTATCCGATGAATCTTTCGTAGCAACAGTAGTTTTTTTGTCGGTTGCTGCATTATTGCAACCTGAAAAAATGCTCACCAGCAGCATCGCCATCATTGGTAAAAAATTCTTGCACATGTAATTTAATTTTTTGAGACTGGCAGTTGTAACACTATTCAGCATCGTTGTGAACTTGTTCTGTCATTTCTTCTTTTTGGGGAAAAGAAGAAATGATCTCCCTTGTACCACATATTTTCATGGCAACAAAAACGCAACGATTGAATCCTACCTAATAATTAAAATGCGTCTATCGTTTGTTGTCTATTGTCTATCGTCTAATACCTAATATCTTTTCCTTTCAATGTCCTCCAATAGCAGGCTGCGCCATCAATTCACTTGTCAGCTTTTTGCTTTTTATCAACAATGTTGCCGCCGATGCGATCAACAACAACACACCCGCAAACAGGATCGCTTTGGAAGAATCATTGTGCAGAAAATGTTTCATGATATAACCAAACGTAATTGTTTGAATGAACATTGGTATCACAATCATCATGTTGATGATGCCCATGTACACACCATATTTTTCTTTTGGAATTTCACTCACCACCATCAGGTAAGGAATGCCCATCATGCTGGCCCACGCAATACCAAAACCGGTAATGGCTGGAAAGAACAGGAACTTATTGGTGACCATTGAAAAAGCAATAAAGCCAACACCGGCAATTACCAGGCAAATGGTATGCACCCACTTAGGACTATAGCGTTTGGCAAAACCAACCAGTACAAAAGCCACTAAAAAAGTAACCACATTGTACCAGCCATTCACCAGCCCTGTCCACGATACAGCGGCTTCATATTTTTTACTGTTGCTGTCAATGTAATCGATCGATGTAAGATCAGCCTCACTCAATTGCACATTGCTTGCTTTGCCTTTCCAGGCAGCATACAACACAGAAGCCTTGCTGCTATCATTCAACATTGCCTTGGTATCAAGCCCGTTGTTTTCTGTGTATGTTTTTAAATCTTTTTTAAAATCATTGTACAACGTATATGCAGCATCCTCTTGCGGTGTAAGGCTCAGCGGCTTCCAGTCAAATGCATTTTCAGCAACAGCTTTGGACGAATTTTGCCAATAGCAAAACAACGCATACCACTGAAACAAATACACCAATGCCAGCAGCCACATCACTTTTGGCATAGTACCAATGGCGCTGATGACATCTTTAAACGGTGATAAAATATTCAATGGCTTCGACCGCATCTCTGCCAGCTCTTCTTCCGTTGGCGGAATCTCCGGCGTTGTCTTCATGCTCCACCAAACAGAAGTGATAGAACAGATGGCGCCAAAAATAAAAGAAGCAAAAACCCAGTTAGGCAACTTGCCGGTTTTACCAACAATGATCAATGGAAAAATAAATAACGAAAGGTTAGCCAGTGTTTGTCCGAACCCGGTAAAAAAACTTTGCGATTGAAACCCCAGGCCTTGCTGCTCTGCGGG
>CAXTPJ010000289.1:0-5091 GCA_964245855.1 uncultured Ferruginibacter sp.
GTAAAAAATTTGATACAGTAGAATTGGGAAGGACTGCCCGTGATGCGAAGGCATGCCTCGGTGCAATACCCAAACAGATCTTTAACTATGTTAGGCTAAAAAATCCGGTAGCCCGGTTAACTTTGCAGTTCTTTTTAAAAAACTTTAACCGGGCCGAAGCGGCCAATGCTACCCGGCGAACACCATTAAAATGACGAATAAAAATCAAAAAATAATTTTCATCGTATTGGCAATATTGATGCTGGCCTGGTTGGGCAGGGGCCGCATCCGTAATTTGTTTCCACCCAAAATGAAATTTGCGGCGGTGCAATTAATATCCATCGATGATAAACGGACTACCAGTATCAATGCGTTGAAAGATACCGTACTCATCGTTTCCTGCTACCAAACCTGGTGCATCGATTGCGCCAGGGAAACACCGGAGCTCCATCAACTGGCGACAGCAATCAATAATCCCCGGTTTAAAATAATATACATTTCCAATGAACCGGTTGAAAAAGTAACCGGCTTTCGCCAGCGGTTCGATTCGGATAAAATTTTATTCACGCAAGTTTCGGGCAGCATGGGCGACCTGGGCATCAGGGCTTACCCAACCACTTTTCTGCTCAACAAAAAAGGCTCAGTTATCAGGACTACACAGGAAGGGTACGATTGGTTAAAAGACACTGCCGCAATCAGGAAATTATTGGCAGAATAGCCTAATACTTTTATCCGTTTTCTATCAGTTTTAGATTGTTATTCATCAATACTTCAAAAGCGTTTAGCATAATATTGTTGCATAAATTTTCAGCCATCATGAAGTTCAGCAGTCATCATATTTTACCGGTTTTATTACTTTTTAGTTACAGTTGCAGCACTGCAAAAAACACCAGCGATACTTTGCCGGGCACTGCGTTACAGGCTTATGGAAGGTTTGCCGTAAATGAGCAAAAGGGTATTGAATTGATTAGTTCTGCAGCACATGTTGGGTTTAGTTTTACAGGCAAAGACTGCTGGTTTGTAGCTACTGTGGGCAGTACTAACGAACACGGCTACCTGCAATATGAATTGGATGGCGTTTACCAAAAAAGGATCAGGGTAGAAGGTAGTAACCATCAACCTGTATCGATCAACGCAAAAAATGATGGCAAGCACACAGTGTGGATTTATAAAACTACAGAAGCACATTCCGGTCCTGTTTTTATCGAAAAAATTATTGGCAACCAACTGCAAACCTTAAAGGAACCCAATGCACCATTGATAGAGTTCATCGGTAACAGCATTACCTGTGGGGCAGCAGCCGACCCGTCTGAAATGCCTTGCGGAACTGGCCAGTACCATGATCAGCACAATGCATATTATGCTTATGGGCCAAGGGTTGCAAGATCATTGGGCGTTAATTATATGTTGAGTAGCGTAAGTGGCATCGGCATTTACCGCAACTGGAATAGCAATGGGCCAACCATGCCGCAGGTGTACGAAAAAACAGATTTTCAGCAGGGCAGCAACCGCAGCTGGGATTTTAAAACTTTCCATCCGGCAATTGTAAGTATTGCCCTTGGCACCAACGATTACAGTGATGGCGACGGCACCACACCACGCCTGCCTTTTGACAGTACCGCCTTTACCGGCAACTATGTAAAATTTGTACAGTTGATAAAAACAAAATACCCGGATGCACAAATTGCCCTTTTAAGCAGCCCGATGATCAGTGGAGAACGCCGGCAAATTTTGCAGGACTGTTTAACCAATGTAAAAAAATCAATTGATGCATTGTATCCTTCAGCCAAACCAGTGGCTGTTTATTTTTTCAATCCCATGCAGGCAAAAGGTTGCGGCGGCCATCCCAGCGTAGCAGATCATGCATTGCTAGCAAAAGAACTGGAACCCTTCTTTAAAAAACTGCTTAACTAAAAATCAGGAAGTATGATTGTGTTACCAGCATTTGTATTTCATTGCGGCAGCATCGGCGACGCTCCGTTCGTCTTCAGTATTTCATAGCAACCTGGGTTCTAAGCATTGATAATTTTTTTTAAATTCAAACTCAATAACAATTTTATCGGCTCAATGGATGTTATAGATACAGGATCTTTATCTAATTAAAAAATTTTATAACACATTGCTGCTCTGTAGAGTAAGTACTACATCAGAATAATATCGGGTGCTACATCGGTTGTTAAAATTTTGGCAAACCTTTATGCCTCCAATATCCAATTATAAAAATATCCCTTTATGAAAAGCCAACCCGCAATGTCGGATGAAAAGCTCATCCAGTTTTATCTTAACAACAATCCTGCAGCGCTTGCAACTTTAACTGATTTGTACAAAGACAGGATCTATTGTTCCATCTATTTTATTGTGCAGGACAAGCATGTGGCCGAAGAAATTTTCCGGGAGGTTTTTGTTACCATCATCAATAATTTATTGGCGGGCAAAATGCCGGAAGACAATAATTTTTTGCAATGGGCCATCCAGATCGCTCACCAGTTGTGTATTGAACATGGCCGAAAAAGCGACCTTGCTTACATCATCAACACAGAGAATGCAGACAAAGCTGCTCCTGCAAATGATGTTAGTTTACAACCATCAGAACCTACCGTACTCTACCACGAAAGCCATGGTAAAATTAAAAGCATGATCAATATGCTCCCTGATCAACAGAGGGAAGTAATTGTGCTGAATCACTATGCCGGTTATAGTTTTTCAGAAATTGCCGCCAGGATGAAATGCAGTGTTACCGCCGCACTGGACAACATGAAAGTTGGCCTGAGCAACCTGCGTAAAATGATGATGGAAAAAGAAGTTATTTTGAGATAAGTGACCAGCTTAAGATTGTCTGGCAGGGATAGCGTTATGCTATCCTTTTTTATTAAATCACTTAAATTTTCATGTAAAGTCCTAAAAATTGGAGTAATGGTAGTTTGCGTCTTTGCCTATTTTTTTCTTTGCGTGATAAAAAATGACAGAACAAGTTCACAACGATGCCGAATTATGTTCCTGGAAACTCGTACAAATCACTCCCCAATCTCTTTAAAACCTTTCCATTTTTTGCGCAGGTAAATCAGCAGGAAGATAAAACTGCCGATGAGAAAAATATAATAAATTACGTTGCTTATGGCGAACCCATTATCAAAAAAGGCGTAGTTGAAATAGATTCCGAAAGTCATGTTGAGCAGCATCCACAAAAGGCACATGGCAATACTGTTTACAATCATCAGCAAAAAAGCTTTTACTTCCGGTTCCATAAAAAATTTAATATTTAAAGTTCCGCTTTTGATGCCGAAATAAAAAGTGAGATAATCATTGAACAAGAAAATTGGCAAAATCGGTACTGTCGCCATTGAACACATTGAAGTCTACAGAAGTGCCAATGCCGTTAACATGGCCCCCCTCGTTGTGTTGCCAAAAGGTCCAGTGGCGTTTAACCCTTGGCTTGTCACGCACAAAATAATGCGCCACCCACAAGGGATAATCATCAAATTTTCCTGCCAGGTATTGGGTGTAAAAATCGGCGCCGGTGTAAATGATGGGTTTCACTTTGTAATGGCTTTCAACAATCTGTAACCATTCATGCACCCGCTGCTGCAGGTCGGTTTTGCTTACCCGGTAAATTTGCTCCACATCCAGCACTGGCGGCAGGTCGCCGGGTTGCAGCTTCACCATTTCAATGTAGTTCCTGGCCTGCTCCCGTCCACTTTTGTAGGGGTTAAAAAAATGGTAGGCGCCCCGTGCCATACCGCAGGCTTTCGATTTGCGCCAGTTGGCCTTAAACTTATCATCAATGTTATCAGCACCTTCGGTAGCTTTTATAAAACTAAAGCCGATCTGCACATTTTTTATTTGCATGGCCTTTACATCTTCCCAATCTATATTGCTCTGGTGATGACTTACATCAATACCATGGATGGAATAATTTACGGGTAAATCGATACCAAATGCAGCGTACCGAACAAATTTTGGGCGGGAGGCATAATAGAAAATCCCGGCTGTAGCAGCCGACATAAATACAATAAATAAAGCCAGTACAAGCCTTGAGTTGGATTTCTTTTTTGCCACAATTTTAAAATGCCTGTAAAAATGCAACAATGCTTTTAATAAATGGGCATTTTGAGAAAATTAACAAAAACTCACCCGTTTCGTTAAGTTTTTGGGCAATATTTTACAGGCTCAATCGTTAGCTTTGCCTGCCATTTAAATCCAATTATTCAATATGACACCAAAGAAAAACCATTTCTCGGGCTACGCTACTTTTATGCAATGGCTGATGTTTGTCTTGCTGATTACTTTCGGATCGAAAGCATTTTCTCAAACCGCACACGCTGATTCTTCCAGGTTACTGGCTGCTGCTGATAAAAAGGCTGCTAATTATTTTATTAAAGAATCCAATGTAGTTTTTCCTGAAATTTTAAAAGGCAATGAAGAGCAGGTACTGGATTATATAGAAACTTTTAGTACCAAGAGAAGGGAATACCTGCTGAGAATGTATAAAAATGGCAATGTATTATTGCCGAAGGCGGCAGCCATTCTTAAGAAACACAATTTGCCCGAAGAATTAAAAGTGTTATTAACGCTGGAATCGGCCTACAACGCTAATGCAAAATCTCCCGCCGGTGCCGTTGGTTACTGGCAATTCATGGATGTGGTAGCCAAAGAATACGGTTTAAAATACACCGCACAGGAAAAAGTGGTTGCTGTAAAAAAAGCAGATAAAAAAAATAAAAAATCGTCGGCAAAAGCAACTGTTGCAATTAAAGAAAAAGGAAAAAAAGAAACGGACGACCGCTGCAATTTTAATAAATCAACTGTAGCCGCTGCCCGTTATTTGAGGGACAGAAGGGCTAACCTGGATGACAATTGGTTGCTGGTGGTGGCAAGTTATAACTGCGGCGTTGGCAATGTTTGGTCGGCCATGGAAAGGTCTGGTAAAGACAATCCTACTTTTTGGGACATTAAAAAGTTTTTACCGGCAGAAACCCAGGCTTATGTGATGAATTTTATTACGCTGAACGTAATATTTTCCAACTACGAAAAATTCGCCAGCAACAATTTGATCATAAAACCGGTGAAGATCTTGATACCGGATAATTTTGAAAAAAATATGTCGGATGGAAT
>CAXTPJ010000290.1:0-5090 GCA_964245855.1 uncultured Ferruginibacter sp.
ATTATTTTTTCATAGTTAACCAATTTTTTTGTTAGACTATGACTACTTTTTTTCTTGATAAAAAAAGTAGCAAAAAAATCAAGGCTTCGAATAAAAAGGCTGAAATTTTTCACATCAGCCTAAAATCAAGGAACTCGCCGCAAGAGTTAAATGATTTTCAGGTTATGCCGGCTCAAACAGCCTTGATTTTTTAACGGCTGATCCGGAAAATTTCTAGCACTTTTTATTCAAGGCCGCTAAAAGACTTTATTTTATAAAAGGTATAGTCAAGCCTATAAAAAGATTTTTCTCACGAGCTTATATTTTATTTAGTTGCTAAAATTTATGCTTTGATTATAAATAAGTTTTAAAAATGTCGCTTAATGGTATTCAGTACAAGTGTGCGACGCAACGATGATGAACATAGCTGTGCCTTTGGCCCGGACAATAATTTATTTATTATAAGGTTCTACTACCAATTTATACTTTCCATCTTTCAATAAACTTTCATCGAACTCTATTACTATATTTTTTGTTTCACCCTGCATCAGCGTAAAATAATCATCGTTTGATATGATGGGTAAAATGCGCTCTACATCTGATTGGCGAACGGCCTGCACATGAATGGCAAACGCAACGCCGGCGCCGGTATTCTTAATGGTAACATTGATAAATGATTTGCCATTCTTTGTAACCAGTTTTGAAGTGGTTGATAGTTTTGCTTTAGGCAATTTATTCAGCCCGGTGTAGTCTGCCGTTCTGCCGCCACGCCAGTAAAAATTATCAGAGAGCAGTTTTCCGCTTTCATCTTTCAACAACAGTTTAATAAAATGTACAGGGGTAAGATCACTCACTTTTTTTGATTTACCGTAGATGCCAAATTCAAATAAAGAATAGCCCCAGTCGGTTGCCCGCTTAATGCCCTGCATTTTTACATACCTGGTTTTTAAGGGTGCAAACGTTATGACTTCACTTCCACCCTTTCCATTGGTGGTTGAGTAAATCTCTTTCCACGTAGCTGCATCATCAGATACTAAAATCGTGTAGGCTTTCCCGTAAGCAGACTCCCAATCAAGCACTACCGAAGCAATTTCCTGCTGTTGCCCAAGGTCTACATAGATCCATTCCTTATCATTGTAATTGCTCGACCAGCGGCTGCCGTTGCTGCCATCCGTTACCGCCGTTGCATCCAGTGCATCTTTTGAAACAGAGGAAGCCACTGCATGTTTGCCGAATACCATATCATCGGTACTAAAATTCAAGGTAAAGCAGTCTGAGATAGTATTGGCAGCGGCTTTCACGGTTGCCGACTGGCCATATTTGGCAACTGGTTTTCCATCCATATTATAAACAATTGCTTCTGCTTTCAGGTTGCTTAAATTGTTTAATGTAGTGTTCGATATTTTTACAGAATTATCAGCATAACTCCATTGAATGTGTACCGATTCGCAGGCTTTTTTTACCCCCCAATAAGCCCCATTCAAATCATAATAATAATCGTAGGTCTGCCATACAAAAGATGGATAGGCCGACTGGCTCATCCAGGTCATCACGCCGGAAGCATCTTTCCACATGTGGTGCTGCCAGCCTTCATACAAAGCTTTATTGGTTTCAATATTTACCAACTGTGCTTTCTTACAAAAATCTTGTATACCAGTTGGTTTACCATAACTGTCATTGATGGTATTAAAGTAACGGTCTGGCCCGCCGTTGGCCGCAGATGGCCCAAAGAAATGTTTATCCCACATCTGGTTGCGTGGCCACCAGTTGCTGTCGGGCATAAACTTCTTAAAACTTTCAAACGTGGTAAACACTGCCGTGCCAATTTCTGTTCGAAAGCCCCAGCCCGGGTCGCCACCAAAGCCACCGGGGTATTTGGTGAAGTACCAGTTGGGATGCGAATTAGCCCAGGGGCCACTGCCAGTCAACGCATCGCTGTGTGAGTTGGCCTGGTACCAACGGTCGCCGCCGTCGAATGTTTTTACATCTTCTCTTAACCAACCATTGAGTGGCGGCAAAGGATAGCCTTCATTATCACCACACCAAACAGCAATGCTTGGATGGTTGCGCAGGCGTTTTATTTTCTCCACCGCATTGTTATTAAAAGCCATCACATCATCCGGCAGGTTGGGGTGCGAATTAAGCCAGAAATCATCCCACACCATCATACCATATTTATCACAGGCTTCGTAAAACGCTTCATCTGTTACAGAACCGATCCAGTTGCGGATGATGTTGTAGTTCATTTCCTTGTGCAGCTTCACTTTCAGGTCATACTCTTCTCCCCTGCAGCGGAGCATGTATTCGCTCATGCCCCAGTTACCGCCTTTTACAAATATTCTTTCACCGTTGATGCTGATATGAAATACGCCATCTAATGTATCGTAGCTGTATTGCTTAATTCCAAATTTGATCTGCTTGCTGTCACTGATTTTTCCATCAATTGAGTATTGCAAATCAAGCGTATATAAATTCGGCTCTCCGTAACCGTTAGGCCACCATAATTTGGGATTGCTGATTATCAATTGTTTAAACTTAGCAGAATCAAAAACAACTTCTGCCAACTGGTTTGGATTGATACTTACTTCACGGACCATCACAATATTTCCCGGGTTAAGCGTTGCCGTTAGTTGGCCTTCTTGCTTTTGAGTGCCATTGTTTTTCAAGGCAACATTCACCGAAACAATTCCCTGTTGTTTGAAAGGTACTGTTGTCCGAACCCAGTTATCAGTAAAAGAAACATCGCCGCTGGTGGAAAGATATACATCGTCTGTAATGCCCTGCAGCAGCCCTGGAACAGATGGCATCCAATCCCATCCATCACTTGAAATATAAGTAGGACTGGCATGATTGGCAATAGGTTTTGTTGGCCAGTATACCAATACCGCCAGCACATTATTGCCATCCTGTTTAATTAAACCAGTAATATCAAATTTGCCCCGCTGCATAAAACCATCCAGCAAACCCAACCTGACACCGTTAAAAAAGACTTCGCCTTTCCTGTTGATCCCCTCAAAGTTGAGCCAGGTTCTTTCACCGGCTTTAACGCTTGTTTTAAATGTAGTTCGGTACCAAAAATTGCGGTTGTACTTTTGCTGATCCACCTGGTAAATATTATCGCCCCAGTTAGGATCTTTCTCAATACCGGCATTTACATAGGCTGTAAAAACTGTTCCCGGCACTACAGCATTTACCCATTTGTTATCATCGAAATTGCCGGCGTATATTTTTACACTATCGCTTCCTACTTCAGCCTGCGCCTTCAATTTCCACGAAGTTATTTTCGCATCACTATTCAATGATATCTTTTGCTGCGCCTGCACCGCAGCCGAAAAAAATGCAAGCAGACATCCCGCTGCAACCATATACTTTAACCTGCTATTCATACTTACTGTAGACTTGATCATTAAAATTATTATCCCGGCTGTAACTCAATGTGGAACCGCATTGGCGTCGCACTCTTGTACAGCAAATTTTAATCAGCTTTTTTTCTATGCTGTTTATTAAAACATTCTTGCGCCTTGCTACTTTCATGCTTCTTTTTTGCGCCTTTCCTTTCTTTGCTTCTTTGCATGAATACTTTTAAAAAAACTACTTCCATTTTTCCATTAAAACTTTCATAAAATATCCGCCTACCACGCTCCTGGCCTGGAAACCAACCTGCTTGCCATCGGTGGTTTCATGCCAGTCGCTCAACGGCACACGGGTGGTTGTTTCTGTCACATACTTATTCAACGGCGCAATGAATTTTTTAAAGTCGGTATCGTTATCAGCAAGACAAGCCGTCCAAACAATCCAGTCTGATTTGGTGTAAGTTTTACGGCTATCTAACGGTAACCCATAGGGTTGTTGTTTGTTGAGGTAATAACTGATCTCTTTGGCATAGACTTCTTTCGAAAATAAGTTAAACCCAAGCACTTTATCCCACACCATATTGTATTTCTGGCTCCAGGTATTTTTATCATCGAATGTGAGTGTAAAGTGATCGCCGCCATCAGCAACCTGTATCCATCTTGCGGCCATAGCTTTTGCGCTGTCGGAAAATTTGTTTGCTACTTCTTTGTAACCTAATTTATCAGCCAGCATTCCGTAAGAAGCAATGCCCATGATAGCTTTAACAGAAAGGTTAGCGTTGCGGGCAAGGTGTCCGGCAAAATCATCGGTACACAATTGGTTGGCCGGATCAAACCCTTCTTTCAATAAATATTCTGCCCAGGTGGTCAATGTTTTCCAATGCTTTTTAGCATATTCTGCATTGCCTTCTGCTTTAGCGATAGCGGCTGTTAAAATGATCATGTTGCCGCTTTCTTCAATAGGCATTCCTTCGCCATACACTTCGCCGTTGGCCAACGGATAAGTGCCGATATCATGTGCTGCGTATGGCTTGCTGTATTTACCGCTTTCGCTGAAATAGAAAATACCGCTTAGCATACCCTTCATTAAATCCGGTTTATACAACAGGTATAAAGGAGCGGAAGGATAAGTTACATCTACTGTGTTGATGCACCCGTTACTATAATTTTCTTTTGATAAAAACAATAAATCACCTTGGGGGCTTTTTACCAGTTTGTGTGCTGATATGCTTTGCCGGTAGCCCAGTTCACACAGTTTTGCATATGCTTCGCCACCGGCTTTTAAAGCTGATGCATGCAGTTGTTTATTGAAAGCATCGCACTGTTGTGTTATCTTCTTATACTCCGTGGCGGCCGCTTCCAGTTCACCTTCAATTGTTTTGTTGCCACTCTTCCACCAGGGCTTCAAATTTTCTCCAAAGTATTGTATGGAATATAAATCATCATAACCAAGCAGCATAAACTTTTCCTGTACTGCCGCAGTAACTTTTCCGAAAGGCAAAATGGTGTTCAGTACCAGGTGTCGCCCAACCAAACTTGCCGGTGCGCTGGTTTGATTAGTTATAAAAGAACTGACTGCATTGGCGGCCAAAGAAATATACTGAACAGCGTTGGCCTCTGAGGGTGCCGCTATATACAAATAGCCCCAGTCAATGCGAAGGTCGTCTCCCTTTTTTTGCAGCACCGGTTGTTCTGTAGTACCGGCTTTCAACATCGTCAATTTTCCGGCACTTAACTTTTCTGCTTTTACCTGCTGCA
>CAXTPJ010000291.1:0-5090 GCA_964245855.1 uncultured Ferruginibacter sp.
TCTACCAGCGTGCCAACGAATACTCACCTTCAAAATACAATTAACAATGAAAAAATTAATCCTGCTTCTAGTACTTTTCCCTGCAATTTCGTTTGCACAAAGTGGAAAAAGTATCTTCCTGGGCATTCCACAAACAACAGTTTCAACGACTATGATGGATGCATTTGCTGCATCACTTCGTACACAGTATATAAGCACTGTTGACAGTAACAAGTTTCAACCGAAAGGCTTATATATAGAGGGCGCCTTAGGGTTTTCTACAGTTTCTGGAATTTTGAACACCACCTATGTAATTCCGCATGGACTGTCCTTTACACCATCCCTCGTTGTGATACAGCCACGATCGCTTAATGCTGCTGCATTTAGCTATACGACCAATTACACTGCTACAACATTCACAATCATATTTTCCACCCTTCCGGTTATAGGAACCAATAATATTTCCTTTGGCTGGATAGCTTATAAATAATGCGATGAAAACATTAATCCTGGCCTTGCTGCTGGCCATCACAACCGCAGTACAATGCCAACCCACTACCCAGCAGTACAAAAAAACAACGGACAGTGCTACAGCTGCCTTAAAATCTTTGGAGCGGGCAAATGAGCTGCTCAGGCAGGACAATCAAAAATTATGGTCTGTTATAGCCGATATTCAAAAAGGTAACCTAGCGTTTGATCCCGCCAAATTCTCAATATTTCATAATCCGGATAGCGTGTCGATGCTTGATGATCCCCGCATCACTGCACTGGAGAAAGGTTTGAAATTTTGGAATGATTCGATACCCAAACTAGACAACAGGTTATCTGCAGCATTGCGTGGATATATGCGCAGCACAGAAAAATTAACCGGCGACCTCAATACAAAAGTTGACAACATGGGCATACCGGCGATACTGCAGCGCCTGACTGATGAAGAGGTAAGCATGTCAGCTGTAGTCCCAAAAATACTAGCGCTTGAACTCTGGAGAGCAGCTATTTCCAATTAAGAGGGAATAAAGATATCTCCGTTCCATTGCTGTTCGATGTGATAGATCATAAAGGAAAAATTTATTCCGGAACAATTAACCGGCCAGCGTACTCAACAATTTTAGTCACCTACTTACGGCCAAGGATTGCATCCAACCGCATCCGGAACGTGAGAATTATAAACAGATAATCCATGTACCAAGTATTCTTAACCGGGCTCTTTAGCCTTGGCAGTTCCGCAATCACCTGGTTTGTAACCAAGCGAAAAAATCAGGCAGATATCCGGAAGATTGAAAGCGAAACCGACAATTCAGAATTAGCTGCAGTTGACAAAGCTGTGAAAATTTGGCGTGAGCTGGCCGCTGAATTAAATACCCAGTTTATTGCCGTTAAGAAAGAACTGGAGGAAGTGCGTAAAGAAAACCTGGCACTCAGAAATGAAGTGTACCAACTCCGTCAAACAATCAATAACCATAACATTTAATCCCCATGAAACTGAAATTAATCCGTACCAACCTGCAGCCGCACTACACAGAAGGTGCGCTGTATGTAGATGATCATTTTTTCTGTTACATCATTGAAGATAAAGTCCGGGCTAAAGCAGGATTTTGGAACAGGTTGCTAAAAAGGTATGGGGAAACAGCGATCCCATATGGCAGGTATGAGGTCAAAGTGACCTGGAGCCCAAAATTTAATCGTATGCTAACCGAGATACTTGGAGTGCCTGATTTCACTGGCATCAGGATGCACAATGGAACAAGTGCCGCCTCCAGTGCCGGCTGCCCGATCATGAGCAGAAAAAGAATTGGCCCAGGTCTTGTGCTGAATGAAAAAATTTCTATGGATACGCTTTGCAACTGTATTCTGGCTATCCAGCATAAGGAGAAAATTTTTATTGATATCGAATAATCAACTCTACTGATTTATGGAATCCTTGTTGCAAAGAATTGTTTCCCTCTTTGGGATAATGTGAGATTTAAAAATTACATATTATAAATTCTGTTCAACGCTTTTATTTATTATTAGGCGTTTGTTAAACAATAGACCAAACATTAAACGAAAGTGTGCAATTTAACCTACGAGTTAAGACCTATTAATTGGACTTCAATTTGTAACTAAAGCTTTGCCTAAACCACACTGATGCAAAAGATACTTGTTGTAGACGATGAACCTGACATGCTTATGTTAATGAAAACCTGCTTGACCTTGTTCGGCTACGAAACCCAGGAAGCAAGGTCAAAAACTGAAATCATTCCTTTGATATTTTCTTTTAAACCTGATTTAATTATTCTGGACATCATGCTATCAGGCGAGAATGGAAGGGAGATTTGTAGGGAAATTAAAATTAGCGAGCATAAGCAAATACCAATTATTCTGTATTCTGCGGCCCCTGCATTGTTGCATGATTTTGCAGAATGTAACGCAGATGCTATTATCGAAAAGCCATTTGAACTCAAACAACTGAAAATACTAATTGAAGACATATTATCGTCCAAGTAACTTTTTGTTTGTGCGTTAAAATCTCTCGAAATAATTCTGTCCTTTTCCAGCCTCTATCCTGCTGCTAAATTAGCTGTATGGTTAGCATCCAATTATATCAGCCTGGCGGCATCAATCAGCAAATTGAATTTCCGGAAGAGTGGAATGAGTTGACGACCGATGAAGTTGAAAGCATTGCCAAAGTGATGCTTAGTGGCTTTGATGATATCAATTTAATCAAAGCAGCTTTCTTCAAAGAAATATTGCGCCACCGCTGCTGCAGTGATGAAATGTACGACCGGCTGGATCCTGATCAGGCTGTAGTCGACGGTCTGCCACTCATTGAATTTATTCTCTCCGGAAACCAATTATCCAAACAACCATATCCAGTTATCATTATAGAAGGGCGAAATTTCTATGGTCCGGAAAGCGATTTTGATAATTTGCAATGTGGGGAGTATGAAGACGCCGATATCCCTTACCTGCGTTTCCTGGAAACCACTGATCCCATTCACCTGGCAGAAATGGCCGCTATTCTCTACCGGCCAAAGGGTACACCTTACATTACCTATAGCTCACAGTCCGATAAGAATGAGTTGTACCAGGCTGATCGTTTTACCAGACAGTTTGAAAAATTGCCGCCCTGGCAGCTGTACAGCATTTACATGTGGTGGACTGGTACCAAAACAGTAATGCAGCAGATCTTCCATCATGTGTATGAAAAAGGCAGCGGCAAAAATGAAGAGGTAGACTATATGGCTTTTACCAAATGCATCCATGCTGCAGCAGGCCCAAAGAATGGAACCCGTGACCAGGTGCGGCGCACTGAAATAAAAGCCATCCTGTTTGATATGGATGAGGAGGCACGCAAAGCAAAGGAACTGGAACAACAATATAAAAAATGAGCAATCTTACCAACTACATAGATTACTTCCGGCAGAAGGCTGTAATGCATTATTTGCTGAAACATAATCCGGCCAGTGAAAATGGCGACACCACCGGTGCAGATAAAGCTTTTGCAAAATGGAACCTGGACGAAATTGTTACAGGCCTTCGCACCAAGATTGGCAAGCGTTGTATGTTGTTGGAGTTGTATGAAACAGATACTGCAGCAGCTGTACCGTATGACATCAAAGAACACACTACCGGTGCATTTACGATTATGCAGAAAGTGCCGACCGGCGGCACCACGCTTCAGGAAGAAGAAGCCTATGATACCAGTTTGAAAATTGCCCGGGATATATTGCGTAGCGTGTGGCAGGATCATTATGGTCCTAATAAAAACAAATGCAAAACACCCTTCTACGAATTTTATTTTGACAAGATCAATATCCAGGCAACGCCCATGATGTTTGATGGTTACTTCGGTTACCGGGTTGAATTTCATTTCAAGCTGCAGTCTGAAATGAATTTCATGACGCCTCCGGAAGAAGGCACATTCCTCAACAATTATTTTGTATTGGGTGAACCTGGCGATTACTTACTTGCTGATGATCGATACATGCTGGCCATCTTTAAACAACCCAACTGATGGCTGATTTAAAAAGCACATTTTTATCTAGGAGATTGAATGAATACAACCGTGAAGTGATTGAACTCATGCGGAGAACTATGATTTCAAAAAAGGTTGGTGTTACCGGTGAAGGTGAAAGATCATTAGCATATACCGCTTTGGTAAATGGTACCAGCGGCACTACAAAATTATCTTTTAAAGAATACCTGCGCTTTGTTGATATGGGCGCCGGCCGTGGTCATCCGTTGGGTGGGTTAAGATCTGTCCGTGTTGAACTGGCCAGCCGCAACGGCGGCGGCAATGCTTTCAGAAAGGACAATACTTTTAAAGCAAAAAAAATATACAGCAAGATTGTTTATGGCAAGCTGCCGGCACTACACAATCAATTGTTGTATGGCTTTACAGAAGAAACAATCGCAGCATTAAAAGCTGAGCTGCAGCAACTACAACAAACCACACAAACTACATAGCTATGTTCGATATCCAAATGTTACAGTACTATGATGGCCGCTTAATGTTAAGCGGCAATCCGGTTGAAATGACCGCCATTGTAACACCAACCCTTGATTTTTTTGTTTATTCCAATATCTACGTTATCGTTACAGTAGAGGTGCAATCGGCACCAGCCAGTAATGTATGGACACCCATCAGGTCACAGAAAGTTTTCCCTACCGGCCAGGGCATTGTAAAGTTTGATATCAGCAGCATTGCTGAGGCCTACTTGCAATATTTTGTACCAAAAGCAGATCTTGATAATGTGGTGTTTTGTAAAGACCAGGCTAAGAACTTTCAGGTCCGCATGGATTTGTACAACATTACCAACAACAATTCAAAGGAAGCCAGCACTTCAGATATTGTGCGGATACTAAAAGCCGGGGCTTCATACGAATATTTTTTGCCCTTGCTGGGCAACCTGGCTAATAAAGACCAGGAGCGATATTTATTTATGACGACGCTCAACGAAAACAATAGTAATCTGGCAGAAAAAGTATTTGCTGAGGATTATTTTTTTCTTTACTTATTGATACCTTCCAACATCACCAATCAATGGCAGTACTATGTTGATTACTCCATAGAGTATCTGGATATCGACGGCACAATCAAAACTACCACTGGAGGTTTGCATGCCCCT
>CAXTPJ010000292.1:0-5074 GCA_964245855.1 uncultured Ferruginibacter sp.
ATGAGGATAGTTCTGCATGGCTGCTCGCCGAGTGCCTTTAAAATACGCAGTGCTTCCAGCATCACAATGCAGCCGGCCCCATTATCGGTAGCGCCGGTGCCGCCTGCCCAACTGTCCAAATGCCCGCCCAGCATTACCACTTCGCTTTTTAATTTAGGGTCGGTGCCGGGTATTTCTGCTACCACATTGTAACCGGTTAAATCCTTGTCATAAAATGTATTCTCAATATTCATTTCCACTTCTACTTTCTGGCTGTCCACTATCAGGCGCATCATTTTTAAATAGTCTTCCCGGCTTATTTTCATTATGGGCAGACTGGCCTCAAATCCTTTGGCATAGCCGCTGCCGCCATCTACAAATACAGTCCCGTCCTTCGATCCACGGTTGCTTTGTATCAATCCAGCAGCGCCCTTTTTCTCCAGGTACAAATTGGTGTTGTAGTTGCTTTTTATGTAAGGCAGGTAACCGTCCATTTGTTTGCGGGTAATCATGTAAGTATCCGGCAAAGTATCCAGTTTGTTTGCATCATGCCGTATGGCCGATGGTTTAAAGGCATCAGGTATGGCGTTGCTGCTGGGTTTTATCATTACAATTTTACCCTTGATGGCATCGCCTGCTTTATCGATGGATGCAGAATCCAAATCATCCAGCATGATCAATGCGCTGTGGATGGGGTTGCCCGTGCTTTTGCCCCACGGCACCGGGTATGCAATAATGTTTTCATAGTACGGTGCTTTCAGCGAAAGCGTGGCCAGTTCATTGCTCCAGCCTTTTCCAAATTCTCCCCACGCTTCCCTGCCGGCATTTTGCAATCCCCATTTTTTTGTGATGGCGGTAACCCAGTCCAGCGCACAGTTGTAGCCCGGCGAGTTGGTAAGCCTTGGGCCGCAAACATCTGTTATATGGTGCGCTATCATAGTTACCTGCGAGTTGTTTTTTTCTTCATCTTTAATCTTTTGCATTACCTGCATATCCACTGTTTCCTGTGCCATAGTTTGACTGGCACAGAACAATGCAATACCGGTAAGAAAGCGTAATTTTTTCATGGTAAATTATTTTAAAGTAAAAATCGGGGTTACAATATTATACCTGTAATATACAGCATCAACCCGTTATTGCAAAACGCTGTAAACAAAGCCTGTTAGCAATGGCAACGTAAAAATCCTACGCCTGACTGTAGCGGCACCCCGGTGAGGGAACTGTGTGTTGGCCTGCGCCGGAGTACAGCGAAAGGCAGGACTAACGTTAACGAATAACCGATACGCATCAACGTACAAAAACAATAACTAAATGATATTATTTGAACGGGAAAAACTTCTTACTTTTTAAAGCAACGCCCTGTCTTACACTATACTCCGGCACAGCGCCCAGGCTTCTTCCACCTCCCCTTTGGGGGAGGATGGGTGGGGCCTCACCGGGGTGCCGTTTCAGCCAGGCGTAGACTTGATAAACACTGATTCTTTTTACGTTTGTTAATGGCCGCTGATTAACAAGTGAACAACAATATCCCATTTGATGCTGGCTTAGTTTTACAACACAACATTAAAATACTATGAAAGATATCACCAGGTATTTAACGGTGTTTTTTGCACTGATTCCATTGTCTGCGCTGGTGTGCAATGTGATTGAGCTGCCGGCGAGGTTCAATTTATCTAAAGACAATTACCTTTCTATACAAAGTTTTACGAGTGAGTTTTCGTGGCTCATTGTGTTTGAATTTGCTGCCATGTTTATGACGATCGTACTGATTGTTGCAGAGAAAAAAAAGCGGCAGCCATTTCGTTTGCTATTAATGGCATTGATCTGTTTTGTTATCAGCATCGCCATCTTTTTCATTTTCAATTTGCCGGCAGACATTGCTACCAACGGCTGGTTAAACCTGCCACCAGACTGGTTTCCGGTAAGGGATCAATGGGAATATGCCAATGCCGTAAGGGCCATATTCAGTTTTACCGGCTTTACTTTTATTGTACTGGCGTTGGTTAAAAACCGGCATTATTACCGGGTGTACGCCTGAACCTTCATATTGAAACAATCCTTTTATTTGTTGGCCGCATAAAATATTTTTGCACCGTATTTTACTGTAAATTGTTGCTGCAAAAATCATTCAACTGTTTATCATTATGCCAATAAACGAACAGCATTGCCCTCATATATTTTTCCGGTTAAAAGCCCTGCAGCGCACATTGATCAGCCTGCTTTTTCCTGCTGTAATTTTTTTATTTATCCGTAATCTTCACCTGGGTATTTTGCTTACGTCTACACTGCTATGGGTAAGCTTTGCATTCTCTTTTATCTGTGTTAGCTGGACCGTTTTTTTCAAACTTCCGGTGGAAGAAATAATAAAAATTGCCAACAAAGAAGATGGCGGCCGGTTGTTTGTTTTATCTTTTACGTTGATCACTTCTTTCGCCAGTATGTTTGCAGTAGTGCTGCTGATGACCTCCGACAAAGTACCACAATACGAAACCTTATCTATTATCATTGCATTGGCCGGCATGACATTAAGCTGGATACTGGTACACACTTTATTTACGTTTCACTACGCCCATTTGTATTACTTTGAAGGAAAAGATGATACCCCGGATGACGAAGCGCTGGATTTCCCAGGCGGCTCAAAGCCGGATTATTTAGACTTTGCTTATTTTTCTTTTATTATTGGCATGACGTTCCAGGTTTCCGATGTTCAGATCAACTCACGCCAAACCCGCAGAACAGCGCTGGCGCACAGTTTACTGGCTTTTATACTCAATACATTTGTGGTGGCGCTGACTATAAATTTTATTGCCGGCTTGCGGCATTGAGGTTTTGATGTAACACTGATGACACAGATTAAACTGATTAAAAACAGATTTTATTTTGGGTTTTGATAATAGAAATTTATATAGTTACACGAATTTATTTTATAAACCTTCAGTTCAACCTGACAAATTCAATTCGTGTAATTAGTGTAATTTGTTTTAATTAGTGTAATCAACAAATACATTACTTCAATTCAAAAACATATTTACCCGAAGCAATCTTCCCTTTGTACACATTATTTTTCGCCAACTGTTTCACACCATCCTTATAACACTGCAGCCCATTCAATTTTAGTTGCACATCAGCCGTTGAATTGGCAGGAATTGTTACGGTATAAGTAACAGTTTTACCAGTTCGTTTCCATGCAGATTCTATGACTCCAAATGGCCCTTCATGCGTTGCTCTGAAGTGGTCCAACCCTTCAACAAAATAAGGTTGCAGCAAAACATTCTTAAAGCCAGGCGCCGATGGATCAGGTTTAATACCGCCCAACGCTTTATACAGCCAGGCGCCAATTTCGCCAAACATAATATGGTTCATCGAAATATCAGAAGCCGCATCAACCGGCCAGTTCTCATATAAAGTGGTCGCCCCATTCTTGATCCACCAACCCCAGGAAGGAAATTTTTCATTGGCCGCCAGTCGGTATGCCATATCAGCATAGCCGTTTTCGCTCAGCGCATTCAAAATAGCTTTGGTGCCAAGCAACCCAACATCCAGTTGCATACCATCAGCTTCAACACGCTTAGCTAAACTTGCTGCCACCTTGGCTTTCAGGTGTTCCGGCACCAATCCCCAAAACAAGGCAACGCTCTGCTCCGTTTGAATGCCGCTGCCATAAACACCCGTTGTACTATCCAAATACTTTTTATTAAATGCAGCCTTTATCTTTTCTGCCAAAGCGCTGTATTTGTCATGATCCTCTATTTTACCGAACAACTTTGCTGCCTTGCTTAAAATAGTTGCGTCAGCAAAATAATAAGCCGTGGAAGTAAGCTCCACCGGCGATTTCGACTTCACAGGTATCCAGTCGCCCAAGCCCCAGGTTGTTAGCCCGGTTGGGTATGCATCGTCAATATGGTCTACATATATTTTGATATTATCATAACAATCAGCCAGCGCTTTACTATCGCCATAAAACAAATACAAATTCCACGGGATAATGGCGATGGTGCTTGTCCAGTCTGGCCCGTTGCCCCAATCATATCCCCAGCCGCCGGTTGGTATAATGGAAGGCAACACGCCATTTGGCTGCTGCTCATCCCGGTGATCGGCCATCCATTTTTCATACACCGTAATACCATCAAAATTATACAGCCCGGTTTCTATGGCGATCTGTGCATCACCTGTCCAGCCATTCTTTTCCCGTTGCGGACAATCTGTAGGATAACCGTACAGGTTAGACAAATAGGAATTATTAGTAGCCGACCAGATTTTATTGATCGTATTATTGGAAGAATTGACATCACCAACAACCGGCACATCGCTGTGCATAAAATAGGCGGTAACACTTTCTTTCGTCAACGCAACAGGTTGGTTGCTGCTCACCTCCACATATTGAAAGCCTTTGTAATTAAAATGCGGCATAAAAAACTCTTCGCTGCCATCGCCCTTTAAATAATAAATATCTGTTTGAAAAGGATCGGTATCATCTGTAGGGCGGTAATGCACATCAATGTTCGACTGGTCTGCCCTGCCATTTGTATATAATCGTTCTGCATGTTTTAACCGTATAAAAGTACCGGGCTTGCCGGTTACTGTTATGCTGCTTATGCCGGCAATATTTCTCCCCATATCAAATACATACAACGAGTCGCTGAATTTGCGTACACCCGTTGCTGTTATGGTATCCACAGCCCGGATGGGATGCAATGCCTGTGCAACAATATTTTGAGCAGGTGCAGTACTATAGCGTACTTCTTTCCAGGCGCTGTCATTAAAAGAAGCCTCGTTCCAGTGAGGAATTGCTTTGGTGGCATCATAATGTTCTGCCGTATAAATGCTGTTGAACACAACGGGGCTAAGCGCTGTTTTCCAGTCTTTGCCTGTTGCTATGGTTTCAACAGAACCATCACTGTAAGTAATGCGCAGGTTCATACAAAAGGAAGGCCGCTGCCGCCAGGGCGCTTTGTCAAAATCCCACACCGCTGTCGATTGATGGTTATACCAGCCATTGCCCAGCAACACGCCAATGGCATTTTTCCCTTGCTGCAATTGGTTGGTTACATCATAGGTAACATACAGTATGCGGCGGTCAAACCTGGTGTACATT
>CAXTPJ010000293.1:0-5070 GCA_964245855.1 uncultured Ferruginibacter sp.
ACAAAGATTTGTTGATGCTGGCGCCTGCCGCATCCCTCAATTCAATACCATACGATTTCATGGGAAACTGCTGCGAAGATTGTCCCCTGATCTCGATACCGATCTTTCCATTGTATTCATTAAAGGCATCCGTAAGATTGTTGCGCTGGTTGGCGCCATTGTAAATTATTCCCATATCCGCAGTAATCTTTGGATCATCTACAATGGTTCCGCCATTGGTATTGATCACAATTACCGGTAAATTGGAAGAAGTAATGGATTGTGCATTCAGGCAGGTAACAGTTACGGTTAGTAACAGGCAGACAAGGCATCGTTTCATTTAAGCAAATTATTGGCTAAGTTATCAAACAAAAACCGGCTAATTGCATGGTTGAAAAAGAAAGCGGTTGGGAGATGGAGAAATTCACTACCTACTATCCTTAATCACTGCTTATTAACTCACTTTGAAATATCTTAATTGATGGAAAAAAATTAAATTCGTAAAAAATTGTATGTCAATCGAAACCATCCGGAAAAAATTACACGAATTTGTTGACACAATGGAAGATAAAAAGCCATTGCTATGTATAATTTTTTTGAGACGGAAATGGATTTAGATGCGCAAAGAAAGAAAATTGTATTTGCTGAAAGAAAGCGGGTTTTAAATGAAAATGGAAAAACTTATCAATGGGATAAAGTAAAAAAAATGGCTAAGAATAAAAAACTTAGGAATGTCTTATGATGTTGTTGTAAGTAGTCTTGCTACCGAAGAAATCCTGGAAGCTTATGATTGGTATGAATCAGTGAAAAAAGAATTAGGAGATGGCTTTTTACCTGACAGAGAAAAGATATTTGAGTCCATATCGAAAAATCCCAAAGCCTGCTCATACTACCAAAACCCGCAAGGGATGTACTGCTTCAAAAATTTCCTTACCTGGTGATTTTTCAAGTTGCCGGTCAAAAAAATTATATCTACAGTGTATTTTATGGCAAAGCAAAATCCATCCAAAAAACGGCTTAAATAAACGGCCAATACATTCTTTATGAATACTTTTTGGTACCGAATTTGCCCAAAGGTGGCGAATCACTATTTTTACAGCTAATATCTCTTACAACCTGCGCAAATTCTGGAAAATAACAAGACGTTCCCTGTTGGCATTGCTGCTACTGGTCATTCTCCTGTATGGGGCGTTGCACCTGGCATTTGTGCAAACCTGGCTGGTGCAACGGGTTGCTTCTAACCTCTCTGAAAAACTGCATACCAAAATCACCATCCAGCACATTGACTATAGTTTTTTTGATAAAATGGATCTGAAAGGGTTGCTGGTGCAAGACCTTAAAAAAGATACCCTCCTTTTTGCCGGCAGCGCCAAAGTAAATATTACGGACTGGTTCTTTTTAAAAGACAAAGCCACCTTAAACTATGTATCGCTTGATAACGCAGTGGTGAACATGTACCGCACCGATTCTGTATGGAATTATCAATTTTTGATAGACTATTTTGCAAGCCCCAAAAAGAACACCGTTGATACCAGCAAAGGGATTGAATTTGGTTTGAAGGAACTTAACCTGCACAACATCCTGTTTAAACAAAATGATAGCTGGAAAGGCAAGGATATGTATGTATCCATCAAAAGCCTAGAGCTGGTTACAGATGTTATCGACTACACAAAAAAGAAATTTAGCATTGATAAACTAAACATTGATGAACCGTTATTCACCATGTTTGATTACGATGGTGTATTGGATAAACAAGGCAGAAGGCCCGTTGCAAAACCAAGGGATACCACGCAAAAACAATCCGGTGGCTGGCTGCTGGAAGCAAAGAATGTACACATCGCCAACGGCGTATTTGGTAACGAAACAGAAAACCTAGCCAGGGAAATTTACCAGGATCGTTTTGATGGAAGCCATATCCGTTTCGGCAGCATCAATGCTGATATGAAAAACGTTCGCCTGCAAAATGATAGTCTTACCACCAACATTACTTTGGCCACCAAAGAGCGCAGCGGCTTTGAAGTAAAAAAGCTGGCCGCAGATATGACTTTTACACCGGAGGTGATGGAATTTAAAAACCTCGACCTGGTGACCAACAAAAGCAGGCTGGGCAATTATTATTCTATGCGGTATGACGACTTTGATAAAGACATGGCCAATTTTGAACACCGCATAAAAATTGACGCCGATTTTATCGACAGCGAACTCGATACCGATGACCTTGCCTATTTTGTAGCGGATGTGAAAACATGGAAGCGGGTGTTTAAAATGAGCGGCCGGGCTAAGGGAACAGTAGATAATTTTTCTGTAAAGAAGATGAAAATAACAACCGGCACCAATCTGGTAGACGGAGATATAACCTTACGTGGCCTGCCGGATATTGACAACACATTCATCGATTTTAAAGCAAACGAATTACAAACGACCTACGCTGATTTAGCCGATTTAGTACCTGACTTAAAAACGATTGATCCTCCGAAATTGAGCAGGTTAGGCAACATTCGGTACGTAGGTAATTATACCGGCTTTATTTCAGACTTTGTTGCCTTTGGCACCATCAATACCAGCCTCGGCACCATCACCGGCGATTTAAACCTTAAACTTCCGGATAACAGTGCCGCTGTTTATTCCGGCAAAATTTCAACACAAGGTTTTAAGCTCGGGCAATTTTTAGATGAAAGTCAATTGGGCGCTATTACCTTCAACGGCAATGTAAAAGGAAGTGGATTTTCAACCAAAACACTGGATGCAAATTTCAATGGCGATGTTCGCAGTGTAGAGTATGGCGGTTATACTTACCAGAACATTTCCATTAAAGGTGATTTTAAAAAGAAATTGTTTAAAGGTATTGCCAGCATCAACGACCCGAATTTAAAAGTAGACAGCTTAACCGGTATCATCGATTTAAATGGCAAAGAACCGCAGTTTGATTTTGATGCCCAGCTAGCTAAAATGGATTTTAAAAAACTGAATTTTTCTAAAGATGAATTTCAGTTAAAAGGCCATTTCAACCTCAACTTCACAGGTGATAACATCGATAACTTTTTAGGTGCGGTACGGGTAAGCCAGGCAGAACTGCTGCACAACAATACACCCTTGTCTTTTGATTCGCTTACATTGCAATCGCAGGTTATAAACAATCAAAAGATTTTATCCCTTTCTTCCAATGAGGTCGATGCCAATTTAACCGGCGATTTTAAAATATTGGGGCTGCCGGATGCCTTCACTTCTTTTCTCAGCCGCTACTATCCAGCCTATATTAAAAAACCATCCCGCCAGGTAAGCAATCAAAATTTTTCTTTCGATATCAAAACAAAGCTGGTAGATGAATACATACAATTGCTGGATAAAAAATTAAAAGGTTTCGATAACAGTTCTATCAGCGGTAATTTAAAATTAAAAGACAATGAACTGAATATAAATGCCGGTGTGCCTGCGTTTAGTTATGATGGAAAAACGTTCAACAACATCCGCCTGCAGGGCAAAGGCAGCAGGGATTCATTGGCAACCACCATTGATGTAGATGATATAGCGCTCAGCGACAGTATGCACCTGCCATCCACTAACCTGGTTTTTACTTCATTCAACGATACATCCAACATCAGCATAAAAACAAGCGCCAGTAAAATTATTGGTGATGCATCTCTTAATGCACAGTTGATCACCTTTAATGATGGTGTTAATATTCATTTTTTCCCTTCCTCCTTTATTATCAATAATAAAAAATGGGAGTTGGAAAAAGATGGCGAGATCAATTTCAGCAAGTCGTTGGTGAGTGCCAGCGATGTAAAATTTGTTCAGGGTAACCAGCAGATAAAAATTTCAACCGAGCCTTCCGGTGAAGGCCAAAATACCAATGATGTATTGGTAGAATTGACCAGGGTGAATGTAGAAGACATTACAACCCTTACCAATATTACCGATCCTAAAATGGAAGGGTTGATCAGCGGAAACATCAAGATTGAAGACCCTTTCGGAAAGCCGTATATTATTTATGATACCCATATTGATGACTTTAAAACCTTCACCGATTCCATTGGCTTACTGAAAGCAAACGGTACTTTCGATGTAGCTGCCGGCTCACTCGTCATCAAAGCAAAATCAGACAATAAAGACAACCAACTGGATATTGATGGTATCATCAACATCAAAGACAGTACTGCCAACCAAACCCGTATTGCCTTGCGTTCAGATAAATTCGATTTGTCTATCCTCAACAATTATCTCGGCGATATTTTCAGCAACATCCAGGGCAGTGCCAACACAAGCGACCTTACATTATCAGGTAATGCCAAACACTTTCTGTTAACCGGTACTGCTAATATCAATGAAGCCGAAATGACGGTGCTGTTCACCCAATGCAAATACCGTTTCAAAAACAAAAGCGTCATTTTTAATCCTGATGAAATTGACTTTGGAACAATAGAGATCAGTGATACGCTCAATAATAAGGCAACGCTTACTGGTAAAATGCACCATGAGTTTTTTGACAACATTGAATTTGAAAACATCCACTTTGTAACCGACCGGCTGCTGGTTTTAAACACCACCAAAAAAGACAACAGCCAGTTTTACGGTAAAGTAATTGGCAAAGCAGATTTTTTATTGACCGGTAACCAGGAAGATATTTTGATGACCATCAGTGGCGAACCAAGCCGCAGGGACAGCAGCCATGTTTACATTCTTAGTGGTAACAGCATTGAAAATGGCGTGATCGATTACATTGACTTTATACAGTTTGGTAACCGGATGGAAGAAAATTTTAAAAGCAAATTGTCTTCCAACATTGTAGTGGACATGGAATTAAAAGCCAACCCTAACTGTAAAGTAGATGTGATACTCGATGAAGCTACGAAAGATATCATTAAAGGCGAAGGTGATGGGTTACTGAAAATTCGGGTGGGCAATAAAGAACCGCTCACCATCAATGGCCGTTACGATATCACTAAAGGGGAATACACTTTTAATTTTCAAACCTTTCTTAAAAAATACTTTAAAGTAAACAGTGGCAGTTTGGTTTGGGACGGAGATCCTTTCCAGGCAAGGATTGATATACAGGCAGAGTACCTGGCAACCAATGTTAATTTTAAAAAC
>CAXTPJ010000294.1:0-5070 GCA_964245855.1 uncultured Ferruginibacter sp.
CTATTAACAATAACTAACAAAAGCGTATTGGAAATCTGCTACGAAAGCGGCTACAACAGTTGGGCACATTTCAGCAAACAATTTAAAGAAAGCAAAAATATCACTCCATTGAAATACAGGAAGCAATTCAGTTGAGTTGTTTTTTTAATTGCTTCAAAAAACTTGTACAATTTTTCTTGAAAAACTACAGTCTTGGTACTGAATAAAATGTTTTATTCTCTGGTTGCCATAAATACAAAAGTACAAGTGAGTGACACAACGATGCTGCCCAGGGAACCTACTGCTGGTGACAAAAAAAATTATCCAAACCGGATATATCTGTAATCAATTAACAACTCAATATTATGTGTTACATTTATTCAATATAAAAAATCTACAACCCCATCAATTATTATACATGAGAAAAAAGTTGCTGATCACACTGGCATTTGTTTCAACATTTGCATTGGGCTTTGCTTTCAAATCTTTGTTATCAAATCTTACTGCAACGGAAACAGCAAAAAAGAGGGCAACCGGTATCGGCGGAATATTTTTTAAAAGCAACAATCCAAAACTGCTGAGAGAATGGTACAAGGCTCACCTTGGATTAAACATCAATGATTACGGGGCAGTATTTGAATGGCGGCAAGGCGCTGATACCAGCAAAAAAGGTTTTACTCAATGGAGCCCATTTAAGGAAACGACAAAATATTTTGAACCTTCTACCAAAGATTTTATGATCAATTACCGGGTAGAAAACCTGGACTGGCTTGTTGGTGAGTTAAGAAAAGAAGGAGTGGTGATCACTGATTCTATTGAAGCTGCGGAGTATGGAAAGTTTGTTCACATCATGGATGCAGAGGGCAACAAGATTGAGCTGTGGGAGCCGAATGATATTGAGTATGAAAAGCTAGGCAAACAAATGGGCGCCGAAACAACCAAATGATGAACCATGCAGCAGTCATTAAAAAGATTTGAAAAACCGCAACTGGAAAATTTTGAAACTGCTTTAAAAGAAATTAAGCAGGGCAAGAAAACATCGCACTGGATGTGGTATATATTTCCGCAATTGAAAGGATTGGGGTTGAGTGAAACATCAAAATATTATGCCATTGAAAACCTGGGTGAGGCCCATCTATTTTTGAATGATCCATTTCTTGGAAAAAATCTATTGACAATAACCACCGCATTGTTAAACCTGGATACAACTGATGCCTATGCTGTTTTTGGGAGTCCTGACAACCAAAAACTCCACTCCTGCATGACCCTGTTTGCCTTAATTGAAAATACTGATCCGGTATTTGAAAAAGTATTATCAAAGTATTTTGATGGTAAAAAAGATTCAGCAACGCTTCACTTACTGGAGGTATAAATCCATAACTACCTGCTGCTTATAGCCTGTTAAAATAAAAATTTATGAACCACAGGCAATAAAAAACAACAAGCCTCCCACATACTAAAATTGCGGCAATTCTGTTTTTATAACTGCTCTATGCAGTGTATTATTTCAATATAGTATGCAGGCAAAGCAACACTACCCGTAACCCACTGAAAACCCTGTAACAACATGATTGGTAACCTTGCTATTAAAGAACCGCCTTCTTTAGAGATTACAACCAAGAAACTTTTAAAAATCAAGGAGCTTTATTTATCTGACAGTATTGAAGACGCCGCACTGGCTTTTGACTGGATGGCCCAACTGGTGGGAACAAAAGAAGCTGCCATTAATTTATACATGCTCACCTTTTTCAGGCACTGGAAAGAAGACATGGCCTGTTTCCTCAACAATAAAAATTTTTGGGAAGTGAAAATAAAAGCCTCTAATAAAGAAGGCTACGATGATGTTATCTACAGTGCAGAATTAAAAGGCGTGTATGGCGGCATGGAACTGGTAAATGAGGAACATCCTTACGAACTGGCGGATATTTTACGGGGCGATGCAAAAATGCTTTTATACAACCGGCTCTCAGCCCGATTTACCGGGGCAGGCTTCCGGCTGTATGATGGTTTGTTTTCAAATGAAATCAACTAAAATTTGGTTATAACTCACAAATGCTCAGCAGGTAACAATATTTAATTTTACATAATTCTGTTCATTTTTTGCATAATTTAAAACTGTGTTTCCTGTGTTTTACATTTGCCCGACATGAAGCAGATCCTCGTGTTGGATAACTTTATACACTTACCCCAACCATTCGAATATTTTTTTAAGATTAATCATTATGAGTTCCGTTCTACGTTCTCAGAAAGAGCTTTCTACAGGCAATTGGAAAGATATACGCCTGCACTTATCATTATACAAAAAAATTTAGTTGCTGCTGATGGCGGGGCTATTTGCCTGCAATTGAAGTCTGTCAATTATTACAGCAGCGTTCCGGTACTGCTCAGTTCTGCAGATGAAAACATTGCTGAAACTTACCAACAGTATAAAGCTGATGGTTTTTTAAATATCCCTTATAATGATGACACACTATTGAAGATCATCAGCTATTTGTTATAAAGTTGGATTGCATCCCAAGCACAACCTTCATTTTTACCCTTTGACTAAAAGCCATCTGAATTATTAATTTGATTTTGTAACGGTCTTCAGAAATACTATTGAGCTGCATTGGCAAATATGATTTTGTTATTCTTTCCTTTTGGGGAAAGGAAAGAATAATCACTCTTATACATTATTTCACTATTGAGCTTTCTTTTTTAATTCGAGATATTCAATTAATGCTAACAGCTTCTAACAGTATAAAAAAAGTCCTGCTGGTAAGCAGGACTTTTTTGTTAGAACATTTTGCAATAATTATTTTTTAGCCGCCTTCAAATTCAGGCCTATTTCAACATCTTTGGAGATCACCCAGTTTTCTGGGCTACCTTCTGTTTTATAGTTTACGGCCCAGGCTGTTCTGTCGATGGTAAATTTAGCAGTTGCTGTTACAGCAGCATCGGTCACTTCAACCTTAGCAGGGAAAGTAATGTTTAAAGTACTGTCTTTTAAAGTGAGGTTTCCGCTTATTAAATGTGTTGCGCCGGCCAATAAACTTTTTTGTTTGGTACTGTCGTATGCATCTACTTTAGTAATTACAAACTTAGCAGTTGGGCTTTTATCAACGTTAAAAAAGTCGGGGCTTTTTAAGTGGCCTTCCAGGTCACTTGCCTTCTTTTCTTTTTCAGTAACAGAAGCAGTATTTACTTTTAAAGAAGACATATTAATAACAAAATCACCGCCGGTTACAACACCTTTATCAACGGCAATGGTGCCTGAGCTAACTTTGATAACACCCCACCTTGGGGCCATGCCACCTTTGTGAGCAGCTTTCCAGTCAACCACTGTAGCAGTAGTATCAATAACATAAGAACTGCCCACCTGTGCAGCAGCTTCCTGTTTATCGCCGGTTTCGGCCTTGTCAGCAGATCCGCCGCCACATGCAGTAAATAGAACAAGCGCAGGAAGCGCAAACCATAATTTTTTCATATAATTGATTTTTTAGTTGACTGCAAAAGTACAGGAAACCTTTTTTAATCGTTTTTTGTTTTGTAAATTTTATTAACAGGCATATTGGTGATCGACAACAATGTGTGAGTTTCACTTTCTGTAATTGGCTTTAAATAAAACGTCCGAAATTTTTAAAATTTCGGATGTCTGCAGGAAGATATTTGCATTACGAAACTGCTAAAGAAAGCATGATTGATTGCAGTTGTTTCTTATCAACAATACTGCTAACCTTTTCAATAAATTATTTGATCAATGCAACAGCTACATCATCAACAAACAAGCTGCCGGTTGCAAAACTCATGGCCACCATGATGCGGTAACCTGTTGCTCCTTCCGGAACAGGAATTGATTTTTTATATTCCTTCCAATCCTGCGTCCCGGTAAGTATGGCCACATTTTCTCCATAGCCGAAATTTTTGCTGCCATCACCGGAAAACTCCAATATCAATACGCCTGCATTCCAGCTATCTTTTCCCTGTATTATCCCGTTGCATTTTAACCAGGCGCTTAACTCTATTGCCTTTGTACCAGCAGGTATCGCAGCTTTCTGATCAATACCGGCCCAGTCGTTACTGTTAGTGGTTTTTATAAGATAACTTTTTGCACCATTGTGAGTATCACTGCTTAATTCTCCCACATAATTACCCCATCCTTTTGCGCCATCTTCAAAACCACCGTTTGTAAATGTTGCAACAGCAGGTGCAGCTTGCGGTGCAGGTGCATTCAGTTTGGCCAATGCTTCAGCAGATAGTTCAATTGCTGTTACATCATCTATCATCAGGCTGCCGCTTGCATTGCCCATTGCCAGCATTACCCGGCAACTTTTGGCACCTTCCGGCACCAGCATCGTTTTTTTATACAATGTCCACCCGGTTGTGCCCGTTACGGTACAGATATTTTCTCCATCACTCACTTTCTTATTACCGGCACCGATGAATTCAATACTTACCAACCCATTGTTCCATTGTTCTTTTCCCTGTTGTATGCCTTCGCTTTTAGCCCACACACTAACAGCGATGGCTACTGTTTTTTTAGACAGGTAACATACCTGGCCGATGCCTGCCCAATCATTGTCGTTGTAAGTTGTAATGGCGCAACTGTGTTTGCCATTCTTTACTATCCACGGGCTCACCACTGCTGCATTGCCATTCCAGCCGATGAGGCCGTTTTCAAAATCGCCGTTTGATACCAGGTTCTTCTGTGCAGTTGCATCTTTACCAAGCAAGATTGCTACAAGAAAAATGATGTATTGCTTCATATATTTTTGATTCATTAAAATTCATAAAAAAGCCCTGCTTCATGTCAACAATAATTGAATGAAGCAGGGCTTTTATCGAAGTATTATTTTACCAGCATCACATCATCGAGATAAACTTTCTCATCTCCACCATTTGGCCCCTGTATCCTCCATCCTATCTGGTTAAAGGCAGTGCCGGTTGCCCACAAATTCAAATCACCGATAGGTAGTTTATAATACGTCCAAACGCCGGCAGGAACATCGATCTTATCAAATTCGTTGAAAGAAGCAAATCCTCCCGGGCTGGTAGCGGTACATATCCAGAGATTAAAAGGAGTAGTACCACCTTTTATCCAAAAGAATAAAT
>CAXTPJ010000295.1:0-1231 GCA_964245855.1 uncultured Ferruginibacter sp.
GCTTTTATAGATGTATACAATAAAATGTTCAATAAAGATGGTTCTGTGATGAACGATATTTTTATTGAAGATAACCTGCACATGAATGCAAAGGGTTATCATATCTGGCAAAAAATCATAGCGCCTTATCTAATCAAATAAGATGAAACAACTGGTAACGATTATTTGCTGCCTGTGCGGTTGTGGTTTTTTAACTGCACAAAAAAGAGTGCAACTCACATCCCCGGATGGCGGCATTGTGTTTTCTTTTTTGTTGCAACATCATCAACCACAATATTCTGTTGCCTATAAAAAGCAGGTATTGATTCAAAACGCTTCGCTGAATTTGATATTGGATGATGCAAAACCCTTGGAGCAATGCAGTATTAAAAAACCGGCTGAATTTACTACCGCTGTTGAAAGCTATTCGCTGGTTGTAGGCAAAACATCACAGGTAAATCACCCCTATAAAAAAGCGGTTATTTTTTTACAAGGCGATGGTTACGATATTAACATAGAAGTAAAAGCTTTTAATGATGGCGTTGCTTTTCGCTATGTTTTTCCTGAACAAAAAAACAAAAAATCTTTTACTGTTATAGAAGAACAAACACAGTTCAATGTAACCGGTGATCCTGTTATCAAAGCACTGCAGTTGCCCAATTTTCTTACTTCGCATGAAGGGTTATACACTACAGCACCATTGAGTAAAATAGCCGGTGATACGCTGATGGATATGCCGGTGCTGTTGCAGTTTCCCAACAATATTTTTGTGGGCGTCACCGAAGCTGCTTTGCTGGATTATGCTGGAATGTATTTAGTGAAACAAAATGGTATACTGACAAGCCAGCTTTCACCATTGCCCAATCAAACCAATATCAAAGTAAAAGCGAAGCTGCCGCACCAAAGCCCCTGGCGGGTAATGCTCATTGGCAACAGGGTTGGTGCATTGATCGAATCAAATGTGTTGACGAGTTTAAGCCCTGCATGCGCTATCAAATACATAAACTGGATCAAAACCGGTACTACTACTTTTCCCTGGTGGAACGGCACCATTGTTCCGGATACGAATTTTACTCCGGGCAATAATTTTGAAACCAATAAATACTATATCGATTTTTGTGCGGCCAATAATATCCTATATCATTCTGTTGTAGAATATGGCGGGCATGAATGGTACAGCAATGATGGTGAAGGATACCAGCCTGGCCCGAATGCAGACGTAACCAAACCTGTTCCTAGCCTGGATATGCAA
>CAXTPJ010000295.1:1241-5069 GCA_964245855.1 uncultured Ferruginibacter sp.
GCAACAGGTATGTGATTATGCCAAACAAAAAGGCGTTGGCGTAAGGGTTTGGGTACACTGGAAAGCACTTTATCCAAAACTGGATACCGCTTTCGCCGTATTTGAAAAATGGGGATTGAGCGGTATGATGGTTGACTTTATGGACAGGGACGACCAGGAGATGGTAAACATTCAAACAGCAATTTTACAGAAAGCCGCACAGCATCATTTGCACATACAATTTCATGGCGCCTACAAGCCAACCGGTTTAAGCCGCACTTATCCCAATGAATTTACAAGAGAAGGAACGCTCAATTATGAATGTGATAAATGGAACGAGCTGGTTACACCGGATGCAGACCTCAACATTGTGTTTACAAGAATGCTGGCGGGCTCAACCGATTATCATTTGGGCGGTTTCAGGGCAGCGCCGCCGAGCAAATTTAAAATACAGTACACGAAACCGTTAGTAATGGGCACCCGCTGCCACATGTTGGCCATGTATGTTGTATTGGAAAACTACCAGGGCATGGTATGTGATTACCCGGAAGCTTATATCGGCCAACCTGGTTTTGAAGTGCTGCAACACATTCCCACCATCTGGGATGAAACACATGTAACCAACGCACAGGTAGATGAATACGTTTCCATTGCCCGGCGTAAAAGAAACGATTGGTACATTGGCTCCATCACCAATCATGACAGCCGGGAAGTAGCCATCAACCTTGATTTTTTACCGGAAGGAAATTACACCGCAACAGTGTACAGCGATGCAGCAGATGTAACAAAAAATCCGAACCATTTAATAAAGGAAATCAAAACAATAAATAAATCAATGCCACTTAAAATTGCTTTATCACAAGGCGGGGGCAATGTGATAATTTTGCACAGAAATTAAACAACCATCATCATAAAAAAGAGAAACATGAGATCGACACTTTTATTGATTGCTGTATTTACCCTGAGCCAATGGGTGAATGGTCAAAGCGCAAATAATGCAAAGATGAAACCCTTCATTGATGCACTGATGAAGAAAATGACACTGGAAGAAAAGATAGGCCAGTTGAACCTGCCCGGTTCCGGTGATATCGTAACAGGCCAGGCCAGTAATTCAGACATCGGTAAAAAAATAAAAGAAGGAAGTGTTGGTGGATTATTTAACATAAAATCAGTTGCCAAAATTAAAGCGGTACAAAAAGTAGCAGTGGAAGAAAGCCGCTTAAAAATCCCGATGATCTTTGGGATGGATGTAATCCATGGTTATGAAACAGTGTTCCCAATTCCGTTAGGGTTAAGCTGTACCTGGGATATGAAAGCCATTGAACGCAGTGCACAAATTGCAGCGCAGGAAGCAAGTGCAGATGGCATTAACTGGACGTTTAGCCCGATGGTGGATATTGCCCGTGACCCACGCTGGGGCCGTATTGCAGAAGGCAATGGAGAAGATGCTTACCTCGGTGGAGAAATAGCTAAAGCAATGGTGAAAGGCTACCAGGGAAATGGTGTGTACAAAAACAATAACATCATGTCTTGCGTAAAACACTATGCCATGTACGGCGCTGCAGAATCCGGCAGGGATTATAATACAACTGATATGAGCCGTGTAAGAATGTACAATGAATATTTGCCACCGTACAAAGCCGCTGTAGATGCAGGGGCAGGAAGCATCATGGCTTCTTTTAATGAAGTAGATGGCATCCCGGCAACGGCCAATAAATTTTTAATGACAGAGGTATTGAGAAAACAATGGGGCTTTAAAGGTTTTGTGGTAACCGATTACACTGGTATCAATGAAATGGAAGCACATGGTTTGGGCGATCTTAAAAAAGTATCTTCTTTAGCTTTGAATGCAGGCATTGATATGGACATGGTAGGCGAAGGTTTTTTAACCACATTGAAAAAATCACTGGCAGAAGGTAAAGTAACTGTAGCACAAATTGATGCTGCCTGTCGCAGGATATTGGAAGCCAAATACACATTGGGTTTGTTTGATGATCCTTATCGTTATTGCAATGAAGACAGGGCAAAGACCGAAGTATTCACCGATGCAAGCCGTAAAGAAGCAAGGTCAATCGCTGCACAAAGTTTTGTGTTGTTGAAAAACAGCAATAATATTTTGCCATTGAAAAAATCAGGCACCATTGCTTTGATAGGCCCATTGGCAGACAATAAAGAAAACATGCCTGGTACATGGAGCGTTGCAGCAGATTTTTCAAAAGCCACTTCGCTGTTAACCGGCTTAAAAGCAGTTGCAGGAAACAATGTAAAAATTGTAACGTCATTGGGTGCTAACCTGGATGCTGATAGTTTGTTTGAATTGAGGGCTGGTATGTTTGGAAAACCTTTCAAGCGTGACAGCAGGCCGGCACAACAGATCATTGATGAAGCAGTAGCACTGGCCGCCACGAGTGATGTAATTGTTGCTGCAGTAGGTGAAAGTGCAGAAATGACCGGCGAATGCAGCAGCCGTAGCGATATTCAAATCCCGGAATCGCAAAGAGATTTATTAAAAGCATTGGTAAAAACAGGCAAGCCATTGGTACTCGTGCTATTCACCGGAAGGCCCCTGGCATTGAAATGGGAAAACGATAATGTACCGGCTATTTTAAATGTGTGGTTTGGCGGCAGCGAAGCCGGCAGCGCCATTGCAGATGTATTGTTTGGCGATGTAAATCCTTCAGGCAAACTGAGTACTACTTTTCCACAAAATGTTGGACAGGTTCCATTGTATTACAATCATAAAAATACCGGCCGCCCTTTAGGAAAATGGTTCGAAAAATTCCGCAGCAACTATTTAGATGTAAGCAACGACCCTGTTTACCCATTCGGATACGGTTTAAGCTACAGCAGCTTTACTTACAGCGATGTTAAACTCAGCAGTACCACCTTAAAAGCAGGCCAGTCCATTACTGCAACGGTTACGGTAACCAATAACAGTAGTGTTACTGGCAAGGAAGTTGTACAATTGTACACCCGTGATTTAGTAGGCACCATCACCAGGCCGGTAAAAGAATTAAAAGGCTTTCAAAAAATTGAATTGAAAGGTGGCGAAACAAAAACAGTCACTTTCACTATCAGTGTAAACGACTTAAAATTTTATAACAGCGATTTAAAATTTGTTGCTGAGCCGGGAGATTTTAAACTGTTTATCGGTGGTAACAGCAGGGATGTAAAAGAAGCATCTTTCAAACTATTGTAATTTCTAATTGTATTGATAAAAATTAAAACATGCGATCAAAAAATCTCTTTACGGCAATGGCATTAGCTGGTTTTATGATAGTGGCATTTGCCTGCTCCTGCTCAAAAAAATCATCGGGAGATGATGGAGGAACAACGCCTCCTGTTACTCCGCCGGTAACACCTCCTGCCACAACCAACGATGTAGATTATTGGGTTACTACCGGCAGCCAGTCTTCTTTGTTGCAAAAACAGGCCGGTGTGCTTGCTTTTGGCACTACAACCAATTTGTTTTCTTTTGTAGATGTAGATAGTGCAACGGCTTATCAAACGGTTGATGGTTTTGGTTACACTTTGACCGGCGGAAGTGCTTCACTCATTAATAACCTTTCAACAAAGGCCAGCCTGCTGCAGGAATTATTTGGCAGCGGGGATAATTCTATCGGTATAAATTATTTACGGATTGCGATGGGTGCTTCTGATTTAAGTGCTTCTGTGTTCAGTTACAACGACCTGCCAGCAGGCCAAACGGATGTTAACCTTAACAATTTTAATCTTTCCCTGGATACAGTTGATCTTATTCCATTGCTGAAAGAAATCCTTTTAATTAATCCCAATATTAAAATTCTGGCTACGCCATGGAGCCCGCCGGTATGGATGAAAGACAATGCC
>CAXTPJ010000296.1:0-5066 GCA_964245855.1 uncultured Ferruginibacter sp.
CGCCGGTAGCAAGGGCTATCAAAAAATATTTGCCTGCGCCAATGGTAGTGGCATCAGGAATAACTGCCTTCGACCAGTTGCCGGTTCCGGTTGGCCCGGTTGCAGAAGCATATTGAATGCTCCAGGCGGTCAATGTTACGGGTGCGCTGCCTGCATTGTAGATCTCAACAAAATCCTGGTTGTAAGTAGCATTGGCATTGCCGCCGCCGCCATAAACCTGGCTGATCCGTACCTGCGAAAAAGCCACCATGGAAACAAAGCTTAAGAATAAAGCTGTGGTGAGTGTAAAAATTTTCTTCATGTGCTTGTATTTATAGATGTTCAGATGCAATTTACAACTGTAGGATTGTATTCGGTTTAAAAAGGCTGCTTTATTGTGGTATCTTAATAAAAGGGTAGCATGCCCAGGCAGACAAAAAATAAACTTCTTGCTACCAGGGAAGACCTTCAGCATGAATAGTAATGAAATCTATCACCCGAAAAGTGCCAAAGCCCCTCTCCTTTGGAAAGGGGTTGGGGTGAGGTCTAACAAAAAGCCACCCGACAAGGGTGGCCAATGATAGTTTTGACAGGGAAATTATTTATTGAACCTGCAGGGTTGATATACCTGCAAATCTTCCATTTTTATCAAACAGCCTCAGGTAATAGATGCCGGCGCTCCAGTTGCTGCTGCTTTGCAATTGTTCGGTTTGTTGTTTGGCCAGTACACTGATCTTTTTCTGTGTGATCAATCTGCCGCTGGCGTCTGTGAGCTGTAAAGTATACTGGCCGGTTTGTTTTACAACAAGTACGATGTTGACCAGATTTCCTTTTGGAACAGGGTTAGGGTAGATTTTAATGGATTGGCTGGATAACCAGTTATTGATGCTGTCCATGGTATTGTTTCTCTTTAATTCAGTTGAACTAACAGCATACATGGCGCCGGATATCATTCTCCTGCATTTAATGTAACCAACTGTATTGATGGTTATATCGGTCATCAATTCACTACTTTTTTTAAGTTGAATTTGTTTGTCAGCCAAATTTGTTATTGTCAACTGTTGCGGTTCATAACCGATAGCACTTACCTCTATCATCGTATTCAGGCGATGTACATCAAGGGTAAATCTGCCATCCACATCTGCACTGGTTCCAGTGGCTGCAGATATTAATTTTACAGAAGCAAACTGAACTGGTTCTCCTGCTTCATTCATGATCTGCCCATTTATAATACACTTCTTTATCTTTTCATTTTTGTCAATCCGGGAATTTGTTACGATGTCTGTCGGTAAAGCAGGACTAAAAGATACCATTGCTCCAAGTTGTGGAAGAGACTGAGCTTTGCTGTAATTAGGTTTAAAGAATAGCAATAAAAAAGCAACGGCATAATTCCAGTACCACCATACTTTTTTCTTCGGCGCAGCATTGATGCTTCTGTCAAGCTGATCCGGGAATACCCTCCCGCATACAGTGTCATTTTTTTTAACCGCAATGAAATAGTTAAGTACTTCGCTGTCGCTCATTTCACTAAAGTCAATTACTTCTTTGGCGCAGGCATTGCAAAAACGGCCTTGCTGCGTAGGCGTCATGTCGTTCCAGTTCTGGTGACAAGGTTCAGGAATGGAAAGTTGAATTTTTTTCATACAGTTGTTTTTGGGATGAATGATATTCGTTTAGTTAACTGGTAAAACTTTCAAAACAGTTGGGTAGCTTAAATACTTTAAAATTTTTTTGGTTACCGGCAATTGTTTTTCATTGCCACAGCATTGGCGACGCTCCGTTCAGCTAAAGTTTTTCATGGCATCATTAATATCGTAGGTCATTGAATGAGTACTATTCCGTTTGTAACTTGTTTGCCTTTTTCATCCAAAAGTTGCAGGTAATAAATGCCGCTACTCCAATGCTCACCAGTAAATAATTGCTCAGAAAATTCTTTCTTAATTGTAGTGATCTTTTTTTCTGACATTATTTTTCCTGCAGCATCATTTACTTTTAAAGTAAATGGCCACTTTGCTTCAATGTTAATTCAAGAGTTACAACGGTTCCTTTTGCAACCGGGTTAGGATAAATTTTTATAACGCTGCTCCCGGTTTTTGCAGGCAATAATTTTTTGTTTTTTTGAATGGGAACGCTTGTCAATAATTCCCCTGACACAGTTGTTTTGGACTGTGTTGAATAACATTTTACAGATACTCCCTGCAACAGGTCTTCTTTTTTAATCAAAGTGATTTTTTCTTCAGCAGATCCGGTTGGTGTTACTATCCTGTCTTCATAACCCGTAGCAGAAATAAGCAAACTGCGTTTCCCTACGGCTATTTTCAATAAAAATTTCCCATTACTGTCTGCGCTGGTACCGATATTTGTATTTATTAGTTTAATACTGGCAAATGGAATGGCTTCACCTGCTTCATTGGTTATTGTTCCGGTTACAATAAATTGTTTCGTTTCATTTGCTGTATTGTTTACAACAGGTTGAGGCCTGGAAGGAGCAATCATTTTCCCCATTCGTACCTGTGCTTTGGCCTGGTTTGTTTTAGTGAAAAAAAGGAGCAATGCAATAAGGTACTGCCAGTACCATGTTTTTTTTCTTTCAGGTGTTGCTTGTAGTGTCCTGTCTAATTGATCCGGGTAAGCCCTTACGCAGGGCTTGCTTGTATTTGCTGCGGATAAATATTCCAGTATGGCTGCATCACTCATCTCCGTAAAATCAATCACCTGCTTTGCGCAGGAAGAACAAAAGCGGCCTTGTTGAGTGGGTGTCATTTCCTCCCATTCTTTATGACATGGATTTGAAATGCTAAGTTGAATTTTTTGCATCGCAGTTAATTTGCGGCGCCTGATGCAATCATTTGTGGCATTACATAAAAAAAGTTTGCACTTTTTATGGTGCAAACTTTTTGTGAGCTGTGCCGGGCTCGAACCAGCGACCCCCACGTTGTCGACGTGATGCTCTAAACCAACTGAGCTAACAGCCCTAAGAGTGGCGAAACTATTAAACTTTTTTGGCTTTAACTAACCATAATTAGTTGCAGGTACTTATTTAAAAAGTAGTGGCTGAATATTGGCAACAGCATCATCAAAAACTGCAAAGCTGGCCGGGTAGCCTGGCTTAATAAAACCAATATTGTCTTCAAAACGAATAGCTTTAGAAGCTCTGCTGGTAGCCATTTGTACGGCTTCCTCCGTTGAAACACCCAACTGGCTTTTTGCATTTTGTATAGCTTCTACCATAGAAATACTGGCGCCGGCAAGGTTGCCATCCGTATTGCGGTAATGCCCATCAGCAGTAAGGTGCATATTAAATTCACCCCATTCAAAATGTTCAACCTTCCGGCTTAAAAAAGCCGCATCACTGATCAGGAACAGTTTGTCTTTTTTTATTTTGTAAGCAACCTGTGCTGCTGCATAATCGCAGTGTGCCCCATCTAAAATAACCGGCGCATACACATCACTGTTTTTAAAAACAGCGCCCACCAATCCCGGTTCCCGGTGGCCAAATTGCGTCATGGCGTTGTACAAATGTGTCACCAGCCGGATGCCTTTTTTAAAACAACGGGTGGCCTCTTGGTACGTCATAGCCGAATGGCCTGCGGATACTACAATATCACTTTGCAACAGCATATCCAGTTGCTCATCCGTAAAACATTCCGGCGCAATAGTCATTACTTTTACAACGCCTTTGCCATGCCGGATAATTTCTTCCAAAGCAGCGTTGGTAGGTTTGCGGATGACTGCTTGCAGGTGGGCGCCCCTTTTTATTGGATTGATGAATGGGCCTTCTATATGCAATCCAACCACTGCTTTATTTTGTTGCATGAAAGACCGTGTAGTGTCGATGGCCTGCAAAATAGTTTCCTGTGTGGAGCTGATTAAGCAGGGGAGTAAATGCGTTACGCCGTATTGAAGACTGGCGGTACAAATATCTTCAAGTGCTTCTCCAGTAGGCGTTTCAGAAAAATAGAATTTTTCTCCGCCATTGATTTGTATATCAATAAAGCCAGCAGAAATATGAAGTCCTTTAAGATCATGCACCAGGCAATTCTCCGGTATTTCTTTTCCGGTAAGGGTTTTAATAGTGCCATTCTCCACCAATATATTCTGATGATGCAGCACTCCTTCACTGCTGTGAATAATACCATTAGTGATACAGGTTTGCATAAGTGATATCAGGGAGCAAGGCGTTCAATCTTCCAGTCGCCTTTGTTGATAAGCGTGTACAATAACCGGTCGTGCAGCCTGCTTGGCCTGCCCTGCCAGAATTCTATCGATTGTGGTATTAACCGGTAACCACCCCAGTGCGGCGGCCGGCTGATGGCATCGGTTGCAAATTGAGACTGGTATTTTGTTTCATTGTTTTCAATTACCTGCCGGTTACTGATTACCTGGCTTTGAGGCGATGCCCAGGCACCTATTTGGCTGCCGAATGGCCTCGAAAAATAATAGGTATCGCTTTCTTCAGCACTTACTTTTTCTATCAATCCTTCTATCCTTATCTGCCTTTCCAGTTCTTTCCAAAAAAATACCATACAGGCCTGCGGATTGTCTGCCAGTTCTTTTCCTTTGTGGCTTTCGTAATTGGTAAAAAAAACAAATCCATCTTCGTTATAACCTTTCAGCAACACTATTCTTGCAGAGGGTTTTCCATCGCTGCTAGCCGTTGCCAGGGTAAGTGCATTTACTTCATCTACATAACTATTCATTGCATCCTGCCACCAGCGACCAAATTGCTCAATGGCGTTGGGTGCTGTATCTGCTTCGTCCAGGCTTTGTAGTTTGTAGTCTTTTCTTATATCTGCAATATTGTTCATCCAGCTTAAATTTTATTTCGCAGTAGTGTAAACAGGCAGGTGTTTCATTTGTTCTGCTGTTGCTCTTTTAATATTATCACTTCTTCTTCGGCATTGCTCAACAGGCTTTCCAGTTCTGCAATGCGGCTGATGTGTTGAGATTGCTGCAACGACTGGTTTTTTAATTCCAGCATTCTTTCTGAAAGATCGGTTAGCTGTGCCTGCAGATGATCATATTGTGTTTTGATATCTTCCAGTTGATGGGCAGTACTAACGGTGCCGGTTAACTCTTTTTCCAGT
>CAXTPJ010000297.1:0-5034 GCA_964245855.1 uncultured Ferruginibacter sp.
GAAGGCCTTTCGCCTCATCCCAGTGCAATGCTTGATGTAAGAAGTGTAGGCAAAGGCATGCTCATCCCCCGCATGAGCCTTGATGACCGCAACAGCATTGTATTGCCGGCCACCGGCTTGATGATTTATCAAACGAACGGTATTCCTGGTTTCTATTATTTTGATGGCACCTGGAAACCAATAGCAGTGGGAGATAATTTAGGTAACCATACCGCAACACAGAACTTAGTGCTTGGCAATAACCGCATCATCAATTCCGATAGCAGTGTTGGTTTAAGGATGAATGCAAAAGGTGCTATTACGTTGAGACAAAAAGCGACCTCTTCGATTCCTGCAGATACGGTTGCAAAGGACAACATTGTATTTGGCAGCGATGGCAGCATTTTGGCAAGAGGAAAATATTTGACCGGGCCCATACCGGCAACAGGCTCCGGTATGCGATTGATGTGGTGGCCTACCAGGGGAGCTTTTCGTGGAGGCAACGCCACCGGATCAGAATGGGACAGCCTGAATGTAGATGACTATTCTTTTGCTTACGGCAACCAGGTTACTGCCAGTGGTTATGGTTCTTTCGCTTTTGGCGACCAGGTAACGGTTACGAGTACCGTAGGAACTGGTTTTGGTTCAGCAATAAGGGTACCGGGCACAGCCGGTTTTTCGGCTGGCGCCAGCAATATTTCCGGTGGTTTTTGCAGCACTACCATTGGTTATACAGATTCTGCCATGGGACAAGGTTGTGTAGCGCTGGGATATCGTATGACAGCAAGAGAAGACTACTCTGTTGCAATAGGCTACCGGGGCAAAGCCGTTCATGAAGGATCGTTGGTATTATCCGACGCTTCGAGTATGAGTGCTACGCCCAGCTCTTATACAACATCTTCTGCAGCTAACCAGTTTACTTCCCGCTATGCCGGTGGTTACCGGCTTTTTACTAATAATGATATGAACATTGGCGTATCACTAACACCAAATGACAATTCGTGGAATATCATTTCAGACTCAAACCGAAAAGAAAATTTTTTAACGGCTGACGCAGAAACCATGTTAAGTAAAATACGCACTATGCGAATGGGCTCATGGAATTATAAAGGGAGCAATAAACCCGGCCTGCGCCACTATGGCCCGATGGCACAGGAGTTTTATGCAGCGTTTGGGAAAGATGGTTATGGCACTATCGGGTGCGACACCACGATTAACCAGGCCAACCTTGAAGGCGTATTAATGATAATGATCAAAGGATTGGAAACCCGTACTACTGCACAGGCAAACGAGATCGCTGTATTAAAAAAGCAAAATGAAGACCTGGCCGCAAAACTTGCCAATGGCAGCAACATGAAAGAAGAATGGGCTGCATTGATGGAACTATTACAAACCAACCAAGCCACCAAAGACCTGCCTGCAAAAATTACTGCATTGGCGAAGGAGAAGAAGTTGAGTGTGGCTGGGAGGTAAACCACAGACGATGGACGATAGACCATAGTAGCCTTTTCAATTGCAAAGATCTTGATGATTATTAGTTGTGGACTATTGACCATGGTCGATGAACCGTAGCAGGCGCTCAATCAAAGTTCTTGATTGTGGGTTATGCGCTATTGACATTGGACGATAGACCATAGTAGACTTGTCAATCGCAAAGATCTTTTGTTGTGGACTATTGACCATGGTCGATGGACCATAGCAGGCTCTTTAATCACAAAGTTCTTCTATTGACCATGGACTACGGACTATCAACCATTGACATCTCCTAAAATTATTCCTGCATCTTTTATGCCACCGCTTTATCTTGTGGTGGAATATGTGGAAAGCATTGGTTACAGGCATTACAATGGGTTTATACCTCGCCATATCGGTGGGGCCTATCCTGTTTACTGTTATCGGGCAAAGCCTTAATAATGGCATCCGTGGCGGCTTCAGTTTTGTTGCGGGCATTTGGCTGAGCGATATTTTGTTTGTTGTACTCAGCAATGTTTTCACTGTGTACACGGCTCATTTTGCAGAGCTGTACATCCGGCAAATTGGTTATGGCGGCGGATTACTATTGATCGGGTTGGGATGTTTTTATACCTTCTTTAAGTCTGCGGGCATACCTGCGGAAGATACTGTTGCACCGGTACTTCGCAAAAGAGATATGGCTAAATTATTTGCCGGGGGGTTTGTGATCAACACCGTCAACCCCATCTTATTTTTTGAATGGTTAACTGCTGCTACTTTATTTGCAAAATCGTATTCCATCAGTTACCGGGTAGTGATATTTGCTGCCTGCATCGGCATCAATATTTTATCGGACGTTTTAAAAGTTACCCTGGCCGGAAAAATCAAACCTAAATTAACGGAACGCAATCTTAACCGGATCAACCGGGCTACCGGTGTAGTACTGATCCTGTGCGGTGGATTTATACTGTACCAGACTTATTTTCATGCAGACAAGTGGGTGTGAGGTGGTGATGGTCAATGGTGAATAGTCCATAGTTAATAGCCCATTTCCAATATTTCCTATTGAATAGTTTTTAGTAGCAGCTCCTTTTGGATGAAGACTGATGATAGCTGAGTAAAGATCTGAAGTAAAAGAGTGCAACGCCACTGAAGTTGAACAATGCTTTAAAGCTGGTAACAAAATCAAATTACAAAACTAACAGTTAGCTGTACTCCTTATGGATATTTGTAATGCATCCATTTTAATCAAAAAGCATACATCCTTTTCACAATGATTTGAAAGGCTCAACCATGGACTATGGAACTATCGGCCATTCCTTACCTGTTAGCAGGGGCAAAGCCATTGGCATTAACAGGGCGGGTTTGATATGCCGGCATTAAAGGATAACTGCTTTTTTCAACACTGATACTGCCGGAGATAGAGAATGTTTTATCGTTGTTGATGTACATTAATCCAAGCGAAGCACTTGAATAAATACCCAAACTATTTTGGCGGAATGAATTGTATTGCCCGTTTTTATTAAAGCTGGTATTATTGAATGCTGAATTAAAATTTACATACGCAGGCGCTACTGATACATTTGCGAAAGCATATATATTCTCCGTAATCTTCCGGTTGAGTTGCAGTCCGATAGGCGCAGCGATTATGCCGGCGTTGCCGCCTTTAAAAAAAGTGTAGCTGGTAGAAAGGGCTGCATATTTTGTAAGCGTCCATTTCTTTTTAGCCGATGCAGAATCTGTTGGTAAATTATTTGCGAACGGCGCGCTGTAAGCATAATCCATTACGCTCAATGGCAAAATAGTTTGTGCTTTAATTGAAGTAATAAAAAATAAAACAACGGCTAAAATAGTGATACGCATACGATCGGAATTAGGTTGTAAAAGTACGGCTTATTAGTGAACGCAGTAACAGTTAGCCTTATTGCCGGCAGCTTATTTCAATAATGAATCGTTAACAATGCAGACTGGGAAATTTCAACCACTGAACTTAATTGTAATTCTGTACAGCAGCGAATATGTAAGGGTTTACAGAACGGCTCTTATCATCGGAGCGGACAAAGTCGCCATAGCCAAGATCGATGAAAGAAAAGGCTTCATCAATTTTCCAGAGTACGGCAGATTCGTTGCTGGTATTGTTGAATATTTCGGGGAGCACTTCCGGCACAAGTCCTTTCCAGCAAGCCTGCTTTAATTGTTCTGTTTTGGATAAAAAAGAATTTTTGCCCTCTTTCTCAAGCAATTCTTTTCCGGAAAAATTGGTGTCGATCAATAATAAGATTTCGTGGTAGCTGGATGGCTTGCTCATGTCTGTAATTTTTTGTTTTTATTGGATAATTGGAAGATTAAAAGTAAACCTGCCCAAACAGCTTTTTTATAGTATTAGTTTTAATTAAATGTAGTTGTAGAACTATAACGCCAACTTTGGGGCAGCCATTAATTACTGGTTGATGATTAGCTTTTTTCCTTTCACGGTAAGAATGAGATACTCTTAAAGCCTTTTGTGAGCAAGGAATGCCTCAGGTTGGTTAAGGTCTCAAATTTGTACCGATACTAATGATCATTAAACTTTGTTACCATGCCAGAAGGCCCATCGATATTAATATTGAAAGAACAGCTTCATCCATTCAAAGGCAAGATTGTAAAAAAAGCAGGTGGTTATGGCAAGATGCCTACTGCCTGGATCAATGGCAAGAAATTACAGGACATTAAAAGCTGGGGCAAACATTTATTGCTGGTATTTTCTAACGGCGTTGTGAAAGTGCATTTGGGTTTGTTCGGTGATATATTGGTGAACGAACGAAAAAAAGTAAACCGTTCTTTCTTTTTAGAATTTGCGAAAGGCGAGATCAACGGATATGTTGTAAGCGCAACCAAACTTGACGGGTCGCTGGAGGAATTATACGATTGGCGAACGGATATTTTAAGCAAAGCTTTTGACAGAAAGTATGTTAGGTCGTTGCTTGAGAAAATTCCAAAGAAAACAATTGATGATGTGTTGATGGACCAGGAAATTTTTTCCGGTTCCGGTAACAAAATCCGCAACGAAGCACTGTACCGTGCAGGCATTCATCCTTTGAGCAAAGTGGGAAAGATACCCTCAGCAAAGATCAACAAACTCTTGACAGAAGTGGTTAAGTATGCCAACGTATTTTATAAGCAATTAAAAACAAAAGGCGTTAATGATGGGTTTAAAGTGTACCAGCAGGCGTATGCGCCGGATGGAAGTGTGGTAACGATGAAGGTATTGCCCAAAACGAAACGGAAAATATTTTTCAGTGAACACCATCAGCATTTGTATGAATAATTTTTTGTTTTGAGTGGAACACAACACTTCCAAACCGATACGATGAGAAAATAAAAAATACCCAAAGCGTTGCCGACTAAAATACAACAAAGAAAAATTTGCACAAGTATACATAGGGTGTAACAGCACTCTTTTTAAAACAGCATAGCATCAAACTTTAAATAAACATAAACTCAATTTTATGAATGAGGATAAACCAACCACAATGAATACGGACGATCTTCCGCAGAAAGAAACTTTTGTTGAGAAAGAAGTGTTTCAACATCCACAGCCGGCTGACTGGGGAAAGCCTTTAA
>CAXTPJ010000298.1:0-5034 GCA_964245855.1 uncultured Ferruginibacter sp.
GGGGAATGACCGACGTATCGATCAAAATAAACTCTTTATTGAACAATTTATAGTGTGTATGGATACTGTCCCTGGTTGTTCCGGCAATGTCGCTTACAATGGTACGTTCCTGTCCGGTTAAAGCATTCAGCAAAGAAGACTTACCCACATTCGGCTGGCCAATAATGGCAAATTTTGGTAAACCGCCACTATCATCTTTCTCCGTTTCTTCTGTTATCAGCGCTGTAATATCATCCAGCAAATCGCCGGTACCGGTACCGCTGATGGATGATAAAAAATGGATGTTATCAAAACCAAGGCTGTAAAACTCAGACGCTTCCAGCAAGCGGTCGTGGTTATCTACTTTGTTCACCACCAAAAAAATTGGCTTGGAAGTTTTACGCAGCATCTGTGCCATCGACTCATCAAGATCAGTTATGCCTGTTGCTACATCTACCATAAAAACCACCGCATCTGCTTCATCCAAAGCAATTACCACTTGTTTGCGTATCTCTTTTTCAAATACATCCTGGCTCTTCGGCACAAACCCACCAGTATCTATTACATTAAAAAACTTACCGCTCCATTCTGCTTCGCCATACTGGCGGTCACGGGTAACACCGCTGAGATCATCTACGATGGCCTTGCGCTGTTCCAGCATCCTGTTAAAAAAAGTGCTTTTGCCTACGTTAGGCCTGCCGACTATTGCTACTGTAAAACCCATAATTACCCCCTCCGCCCCTGAAGTGGGAACCAATGCAGGCTCCCATTTCTTCAAGGTTTATTTTATTTATTAAAAATTATTTTATCATCCCACTCTTTCAACTCAGCAAACGGTATAAACAATCATACTTTGCCAAGTTCCCCCTTCAGGGGGCGGAGGGGAGTTAATATCCATATTCTCTCAACTGTGTTTCATTGTCTCGCCACTTGGGCCTTACTTTTACGAACAGTTCTAAAAAAACTTTGCGGGCTAAAAACTCTTCTATGTCTTTTCTTGCAAGTGTTCCCAACTGTTTGATCATCTTGCCGCCTTCTCCTAATATAATACCTTTTTGCGTATCCCGTTGCACAATAATGTCTGCCTGAATTTTGATCAGCGTTGTTTTTTCTTTAAACTCCTGTATCAGCACAGTGGCATGATAAGGAATCTCTTCACCATACAATAAAAATATTTTTTCCCGGATCAATTCGCTTACAAAAAACTTGGTTGGTAAATCACTCAGGTCATCGCCTTCATAAAAAGGCACGCCTTCAGGCAACAATGCAACAATCTTGGCCAGCAATTCTTCAATGCCCTTTTTCTTAAGCGCCGATATCACCAGCACATCTTTACAATAGGATTGTTGTTTAAAATAATCAGCCGTTTCTTTCAGGCTGTCTTCTTTTACTTTATCAGATTTATTGAGGATCACCAGTGCCGGCGCTTTTAATTTCAGTGCTGCAAAAATGCTGTTGGCTTCTTCCGGGTGTTCATTTGCATCGGCAATCAGCAGGGCAACATCAGCATCTTCGAGGCTGCCTTTTACAGCCTGCATCATTTTTTCGTGCAGCTTGTATTTGGGTTCAATAATGCCCGGTGTATCGGAGAAAATGATCTGGTAACCGGGATCGGTTAAGATGGCTTTAATGCGGTGCCTGGTAGTTTGCACTTTGTGCGACACAATGGCCATCTTCTCTCCCATCAGGGCATTCAGCAAAGTGCTTTTGCCGGCATTGGGCTTACCAAAAATATTGACGAATCCTGATTTCATAACACATGAAAGCACACTTCAATACAATAAGAAAATGATAACCAGGTGAAGGAGAAGAAGGTAATCATATTCATTAGCATTGAAGACTGCTAAGAATAAAAATCTCACAAAGTGAGTTGTTGTTTAAAAAATAAATGTGGCAGTGAAGCCACATTTATGTTGGTTGCGAAGAGAGGGATCGAACCTCTGACCTTCGGGTTATGAGCCCGACGAGCTACCGCTGCTCTACTTCGCACTGCAAAAGTAACGGGTTTCAGTTTTGCTGCCAAATAATATACATTTGTTTTTCAAAATACTTTTTATGCAACGGTACACCAACCTGTTTATATGCTTACTGGCAGCGGCTTTCACTCTCTCTTCCTGCAAGAAAAAAATTATTCAGCAGGAGGATGAAATCTACAGCCGTCACCTACAGGAGCATGTAAAACTCACCATTATCAGCACACCAATGCCGGAGGAAAAGAGTGAAATGAATTTATTATTGCTGAATGATGGGCAGGATGCTGACCAGTTAAGAATGAAGCAAACCATGGATAGTTTGTATAAAAAGAAGTTGATACAACCGCTGATGCTGGTTGCCATCCACGCAGAAAAACGGGAAGAAGAATATGGCGTGGCAGGTTATCCCGATTTCCAAAAAAGAGGTAACCGGGCTGATAAATATGCCGGTTTTATTGATAACGAACTGTATGCTTTTATCAAAAAGAAAGCAGGGGTACGAAAATTTAATTCCATCGCCATTGCAGGCTGCTCACTGGGAGGCTTATCCGCTTTTGATATTGCCTGGAACCACGCCGACAAGATCGACAAAGTGGGTGTTTTTTCCGGTTCTTTTTGGTGGAGGGATAAAGATGTTACAGCACCGGATTATTCAGATGATAAAAACCGTATCATGCTCAGTTACATCAGATCATCCAGGAAGAAGCCACATTTAAAATATTGGTTTTATGCCGGCACAAAGGAAGAAGAAGGCGACCGGGATAAAGATGGGGTGATTGATGTGATAGACGATACCAAAGATTTAATTGAATTGATCAAATCAAAAAATGTTTGTCTACCTGGCGATATCGTTTACAAAGAAGCAGCCGCTGGAAAACATGATCAGGCTTCGTGGAGCAGTGTGTTGCCGGAGTTTTTGGCGTGGGCTTTTGGGAAGTAGTTAGATTGTTAAATGCTGTATTGTTAAATTGTTTTTTTGAAGGAGTTGAATGTATGCAGCTTTTTAATTTTTAGGGAGATGGAAAAATTATTTTACCGATGGAATCCATTTGAATTTGGTCGTATTGGTAATTAAATGAAACTCCTTATTCAGCCAATTTACATTTATACCATGTAGAAGCGGACCATTAATATGACCAGGGCAGATCATTGGGATTTCTCCGGCCATCCCAAAGTAGTAAGCTAATAATTTGATCAACTGCTATCGAATAAAATATCAAGTAGTCTTTGACAATTTTAATTCGAACGTTTTTTGTTACTTGTCAATTTGCCTGAAGCAGGAACTTCTCCAATAGATTTTACAGCATCGTGGATAAGGTTATTGAGTTTTTGACTGAATTGATTTGATTTATTTCGTTCATTCCAATACACAAGAATTTCTTTCTTCGAAGCTTTTGCTGTTTTAGACCAAACTATTTTTTTAACCATTCATCAGTCTCTTTTTGTACGTCTTCATCAGAAAAATATTCACCTCTCTTAATTTCTTCAAATGACTCATTAATATATTGCTCTTGCTCTACATTCAATTTGTAAATTTTATTAGAATCTTCTTCAAATTCCAGCAACCTGTAGACGTCTTCAAGAATATGGTTCTCTTGCGTAATTTTGATTTTTGCAATTAATTTATCTTGTAATTCTTGAGTTGACATGATAGCTTTTATTTATTATACAAGGTAATATTTTTTTTCAAAAGGAGTATGGCTGTGGTTAAATATAGCTTGCTATCAACATAACAACTTTGCAATACTCGATTGAATTGTTCTATTAAATTAAAAATTTACCCAAAAATGAAAAATGGTTAAATCATTGATGTTCAAAAAACAATCCAACAATTTAACCATTCATCAATTCAACAATCTACCTAACTCTTCTTCGCCACCGTACTTGCGCCGCTGCTTTTAATGTCTTTTATCACTGCATTGCCTTTGTAAAAAATATCGCTGGCGCCACTGGCATCTACGCTTAATTCTTTGTTTACGGTAATGTTGATGTCAGATGCGCCGGATGCCTTGGCAGAGCAGGTTTCAGCAACCAGGTCGTACCCTTTTACATCACTTGCCCCACTTGAATTGATCGATACTTTTCCGGCGGTGCCGCTGATGCTTACATCACTTGAACCGCTTAATTCTATTGACAGGTCATTCACCGCAACGGCCCCTTTAAAATCGCTGGCACCACTTAAATCCAATGTCAACTTTGGAACGGCAATGGTTGCCGCCACATGTACATCGCTGGCGCCGTGTGCTTCCAGTCGTTCTAAGTTTTTAAAGGAAACATATATTTTCAGTTTCTTGTTTCCCTTAGACCAGCCACTGTTAGATTCGTAATAAATATTCAGGGTGCCGTTCTCTACAACGGTTTTGATATTCTGTTTGTATTTATCTTCTGAAGCACTCACCGCCAGCGATTCCGTTTCATACTGCGACAAATAAATATCGATGCCGCCGGATACTTTGATAGTATTAAAACTACCGGTCAATTGCCTAACTTCTGCGTTGGCATCATTCACAATCGTTTTCTGCGCAATGGAAACAACGCTTGAAAAAGCCAGCGCCACAATTAAAAAAAACTGTTTCATGTACTATATTTTTATTTTTTTGCTGATATAATTCCGGCCGACTAAAGCCTGCTGCGCTTATGATTTTTTTACCGAACCACCGCTGTTTACATTGATGTCTTTTAACACACCATCACCCTTATAATGAATGGCTCCGCCGCTATTTGCTTTAGCCGTCAATTCTTTATTTACATTGATCCTTACTTCTCCACCACTGGTTGCTTTGGCATCACAAAAATCTACCGCCAGGTCGTAGCCCTTAAAAATTGCACCGCTGCTAAGATCAATTTTTAGGTTGCCTGCTTTGCCACTGGCTACAATTTCAGAACCGCTGTTTTGTGAAACTTCTGTATTGGCAACATTCAGTTCTCCGTTAAACAATGCACCGCTGGTGCAGGACAAATATAATTTATCAACCTTAATTACACTTTTCGTTTTTACAGATGATCCGGAATTCGCTTTCAGGCTTTCTAAATTTTTAAAGGAAACATATGCTTTCAACTTCAGCTTTTGGTTGCCATTCCA